>CAMPBB010000013.1 GCA_946635125.1 uncultured Clostridia bacterium | reverse complement strand
TGTTAACATAACTAAAAATGTTTTCAGTGTATGAATTTGTGTATTGAAAAGCACATTCAAGTTCAATTAAATCGCTTTTCCCTGAAATATAAATTGGGTTTGGGTGCTCAACTGTTTTGTTTGAGTTTAAATACAAAACAAAATCTTTAAGACCGCCATTATATTTAAATGTTTGTTTTTCGTTTTTCTTTTGCCTTTCATCAATTAAAACAATTTCAATTCCCTTGTTCAAAAAGGCAAGTTCCCTAAGCCTTGAACTAACAATGTCGTGGCTGAAAACAATATCTTCAAAAACTCTGTCATCTGGGAAAAATCTAACTTTTGTTCCAAAAGCGTTTGTTGGACCAATTTTTTTAAGAGGCTCAACAACCATTCCGCTCTTAATTTTTCCACCCTTTGTTATGCTTTCAAAACGCATGGCATATTTATATCCATCACGGCAAACTTCAACTTCAAGCCACCTGGATAACGCATTTGTAACAGATGCACCAACTCCGTGAAGACCACCAGAGTAATTATAATTTTCATTTCCAAATTTTCCACCGGCATGAAGTTGAGTGAAAACAACTTCAACACCAGACACCTTTAATTGTGGATGTGGGTCAACTGGAATTCCTCTTCCATTGTCTTCAACCTGAGCACTTCCATCTTTAAACAATGTGACAATGATTTTGTTACCAAATCCGTTTGAAATTTCGTCAATTGAGTTGTCAACAATTTCCCACAAAAGGTGGTGAAGACCTTTTGTTCCAGTTGTTCCAATATACATTCCCGGGCGCATACGAACAGCATCAAGCCCTTCCAAAACAACTATATCTTTTGAATCATAATGCTTAGTCAAAATCTATCCTCCATTTCCTATATACTTTTTATTTTAACACAAAAGAGCACAAAAAAACAAAGGAAAATGGGCACTTTTTCAAATTTTAAATAAAAAAATTTTTTACTGCATATATTTTTTCGTATGATGATTAACAAAAAAACAATCCTATTAACTGGTGGTGGAACTGCTGGACATGTGTTTGGCGGATTAAGCCTTGTTGATGACTTAAAACCTTTTTTTGATGATTTTTACTATATTGGTTCTGGTGACGGAATCGAAAAAAAAATTGTTGAAAAACAAACTGGCATAAAGTTTTTTGGCATCACAACTCCAAAACTTGTTCGAAAAATAACATTAAAAAATCTTTTAATTCCACTAAAACTATTGGGCGCATATTTTAAATGCAAAAAACTTTTAAAAAAAATTAAGCCACAAATTGTTTTTAGCAAAGGCGGATTTGTTTCTGTTCCTGTGTGCATGGCTGCCCACTCTTTGTCAATCCCCATTGTTTTACATGAAAGTGACATCACTTTGGGGCTTTCAAACAAAATGTTAAAAAATAAAGCAAAAGTTGTTTGCACATCTTTTGAAACCACCGCACAAAAGTTAAAAAACGGAGTTTTTTCTGGTTCACCAGTGAGAAAAGAACTGATGCTAAAAGATTTTTGTTTAAAAGAAAAATTGAACATAAATAATAACACAAAAGTTTTAATTGTTATGGGCGGAAGCCTTGGAGCACAAAGTTTGAATGAACTGATTTTTGAGAATTTGGATTTTTTGTGTGAAAAATTTTTTGTTGTTCACATAACTGGAAAAAATAAAACAAAAAAAGTTGCCCACAAAAACTATTATCAAATGGATTTTTGTGACAACATGTCTTCTATTTACTCAATTGCAGACTTTGCTATAACCAGAGGAGGCGCAAACTCGCTCTTTGAACTTCTTGCTTGCAAAATTCCAATGCTCATTTCCCCTTTAAGAAAACAAACAAGGGGTGAACAAGTTTTAAATGCAAACTACTTTGAAAAAAGTGGTTTTGCTCTAACCCTTTTAAATGAAACAACACAAGAATTAAAAAAACAAGTTGAAAACCTGTTGTTAAAACAAACAATAATAAAAAATAAAATGAATAACTATTCACAATTAAACAGCATTGGTGTTATTATTAAGCAAATAAATAAATTTAAAATTTCACAAAACTCTTGACAAATTGGAACATATGTTCTATAATTTGTTAGGAGAAAAAAACATGAACATAAACAACATTTTTGGAATGCTTTTATATCTTTTAAATCACCCCAAAACAACAGCACAAGTTTTGGCAGAAAAGCTTGAATTAAGCACAAGAACTGTTTACCGCTACTTGGACGCACTTTCTGTTTGGGGCATTCCTGTTGTTTGCCTATGTGGACGAAATGGTGGAATTTATGTTGAAAACAATTTTTGCTTAAAAAATGTTTTTTTCACACAAGAAGAACTTCAAACATTGCTTGAATTAACAAAAGATAACAATGTTTTGTTTGAAAAAATTTTGTTTTTAAAATTGCATAATTATTCACAAAAATAAATATTTTTGCATAATAAAAATGAGCCTTGTTTACTGACTCATTTTTGTTTTTATTGAATTTTCTGCTTTTTCAAAAACGCTTATGGCATCGGACTTATAGGAAAAAGTTAAATTTGCCCGCTCTTTTTCTCTATGCTCAGAAATGCTTATTAGTTCATCTAAAAGTTCTTGAAATGTTTTTCCGTTAAAAAGATAATTTGCCATTGAACCTGGAATTGAATTTATCTCGTTAAGAAAAACCTCATCTTCTCTCACAAAAAAATCAAAACGGCAAACACCACAAAGCTCGCAAACATAAAAGGCTTTCTTTGCATAGTCTTTTATTTTGTTTTCAACACTTTTTTTAAGTTTTATGTTCAAAACTCTTTGCGTGTCTTGGTCACTAATATATTTTTGGTCAAAACTTAATATGCTCTCACCTTTTATGACTTCTTCAAAAGATGAAAAAGTTATGTTATTCTTCTCTCCCAGCACGGCAAGGTTAATTTCTCTAAAATTTTCAATTTCTTCTTCCACAATAATTTTGTTATCAAAAAATTTTGCAAAATTTATTGCTTTTTCAATTTCTTCTGCACTTTCACATTTTCTAACCCCAATGCTGCTTCCAGCCCTATCAGGTTTAACAACAACCTTTGTTCCAAGTTTTTGTGTTATTAAATCCATTATTTTTTTGGGATTATTTTCAAATTCACAAGCATAGAAAAACACAAATTTTGGCGTTTTTATGTTTTCTTTTTCCAAAACAAGTTTTAAAAGGGCTTTATCCATTGTTATTGCGCTTCCAAAAATTCCAGAACTGGTGTGTGGAATTTCTGAAAGCCTTAAAACGCCTTGAACGCTTCCATCTTCCCCGTTAACTCCATGAAGGCAAAGAACAGCACAATCAATTTTTTGTTTTTTAATAAACATTTTTTTAATATTCAAAAAGTTGGAGTGAGGTTTAAAGTAACACTCAAAAAGACCTTTTCTTGAAAAATCTGAAAAACTTTTTAAGTTCTTTAATTTTTCTCCCGTAAGCCATGTTCCATTTTTTGTTATGTAAATTGGAATAATGTTGTAACAAACATTTAAATTTAAAATTGTTTGAATTCCTGTGATTATTGATATGTCGTGTTCAACAGACTTTCCACCAAAAACAACTGCAATATTTTTCATATAAACTCCTTAATATTGTTATATGAAAAAGCTCGCCTTAATGTGAAAAAAACTTGCCTTAATGCAAGTTTTTTTGCGTTATGTGTAATTATCTGGAAGATCATTCTCCCACAAAATAACATCACCTTTTTTGATTATTGTTTTAAGAAGTTCTTGTGCTATTTTGTTGTTTTCAACACAGTGAATGCGCGCCTCATTAAACTTCCCATCAATCAAGCCCTGTTTTATTGCAAGTTCATTTGTTTTGTTAACAATGATAACCTCATCTGCAACCTTTGAAATTCGTTCTCCAAATTCATAATTTGCAAGACGCTCCAAACTTCCAAGTTCAACAAGCCCTGGTGTTATCACAATTTTTTTGTTTCCATCAAACATCTTCAAAACTTCCAAAGCCCATTTACTTCCATCAATGCTTGCGTTATATGTGTCATCCAAAATGATAACATCATTTGGTGCATTTATAAGTTGAAGCCTGTGTTCAACTGGAACAATTTTTGAGATACCAATTGAAATTTCTTCCAAACTTAAATTTAGTCTTTGAGCAATTGGAACACAAAGCAAAATATTGCTTAAGTTGTGAAGTCCCAAAAGCTTGGTTGAACACAAAACCTTTTCTCCGCCTGAGTGAAGAACAAACTCCGTTCCACTCTGCGTTGTTTTTATGTGGCTTGCATAAACATCACAATCTTTGTTGCTGATTGAAACGCACGCTTTATCTCCACTGTGCATTAAGTAAATTTCATTGCTTGCAGTGTTGTCTGCATTAAATGTGCAAAAACCATTTTGTTCAACATATTTTGCAAGTTCTGCTTTTGTTCTTTTCACATTTTCAAAAGACCCAAAAGTTTGCATATGTTGCTGACCAATTGTTCCAACAATTGCAAATCGTGGTTCAACAATTTGGCATAACTCATCAATTTCACCATTTTTTCTTGCACCCATTTCTGCAATAAAAACTTGGTGAGTTAAACTCAAATTCTCCAATATGGTTTTTGTTATGCCCATCGGTGTGTTAAAGTTTTGAGGAGTTTTGCAAACGCTATATTTTTCAGATAATATTGTGAACAATGAATTTTTAATTGTTGTTTTTCCAAAACTGCCAGTTATTCCAATTTTTATGAGATTTGGATAATTGTTAAGTTTTTTCTTCGCTTTTTTTACATATTTTTTTCTAATAGCCTTTTCAAAAGGCTTCATGATAATGTGTGATAATGGGGCAAGCAATGGCAACAATAGTGGCATAAAAGCAATAGCACTATAACGAATCATTTGAGTGAACATGCTTGAAAGCATGATTAAAGCAAATGTTAAACCAATGCACAACACAAAGAAAACAGCCATGCTCCTTGTCATTCTTGTTGTCATTTTTAGTGGAACTTTTTTTGGAGAATTATACAAAACTTTAAGAAAAATTCCAGAGAATAAAAAGTAAAACAGCAAGCCAAGATAAGACAAGTAATATTGAAGCGGTTTTGCAAATATTCTAAAAATAACATTTGTTACAACCATTGCCAAAACGCTTAATAAAACAAGCATAATAATTCGACCAAAGTATTTTTCTCTGGTGTTTTTAAGCCAACCAAAATATCCAGTTAAATGATAGCCATTAAGCTGAATTATTTGCATGAACTTATATCCTTCAAAGCACATTAACATTGCATTTAAAAAACTTAAAATAATTGCAATGTAAAAGTGCCCCGAACTTAAATCAAAAAAATCTATCATACTTCCTCCCAAAAATTTTTAAGTGCTTCATTAAACTTTAAAAAATTTTCAATGTGAACAAAATGCCCACCATCAAAAGTGATTAACTTGCTGTGATGTATGTTTTTATGTAATTTTTTTGCCATATAAATTGGCGTTTCTTTGTCATTTTTACCCCACACAATAAGCGTTTTTGTGCAAATTTTTTTACTCTCAAAACAAACATTTTCGTTAACAACATTAAGCATTATGTCTTTCATAATTCCAGTGCTATTTTTTAAGTCCTGCGAGCCAAACCCCAGCAAAACGCTTTCGTCTTTTTTGTTTTCAAGAACAAGTTTTTTAAGGCGTTTATATCTCTTTATTTTCAAATACCTTTTTAGTGAAAATCTCTTTTTCATGCCAGCACTTGCAACAAGGGTTAAACTTTTAACTTCCGCAGAAAAATGGCTTGCATAAATTATTGCGATTTTTCCACCAAAAGAATGTCCAACAAGATGAAACTTTTTTATTCCAAGAAGCCTTACAAACTCATGCACGGCTTTGGCATAATCAAAAGAGTTCCACACTTTTTTTGGGCTTTGACTTTTGCCAAACCCCCAAAGGTCAAGGCAAACAACTTTTCTTTCTTTTGACAAAACTTTTGCACTCCCCAAAAAGTCGCTAACATCGCACCCCCAGCCGTGCAAAAACAAAACTGTTTCACCGCTCCCAAAAGACACATAGTTTGTGCTGAGCCCAAAAACTTTCATCACTCCTCCAAAAACTTTCTCATGATTAACCCATCAAGTTTGTTGTGATAATAGTTTTTTCTATTTCCAACAACGCAAAAGCCCAATTTTTCATACAACAGCATGGCTGTGTAGTTTAATGTGTTAACTTCCAAAACAACAGATTTCTTTTCTTCTTCTTTTGCTATGTTAAATAAGTGTGTTAAAAGTTTTGTGCCAACACCTTTAGCTCTCGCTTTTTTTGAAACAATTATTCGCAAAATCTCATATTCATCGCCAAGGTCCATCACTCCAACATAGCCAACAACTTCATTTTTTGTTTGTGCCAAAAAACACTTATAGTTGCTGTTTTGAAAACTCTCTTTAATTGCCTTTTCATTCCAAGCAAGGTCATCAGAGTCTGCATTGCCTTCAAGCATTATTATGCTTTCAATATCTTTTTCACTGCCTTTTGTTATGACAATTTCATCTTTTATGAATAGTTGTTCTGCTTGGCTAACACGCAAATATATTGGCATAACTTCTTTGTATGAAAGTTGTTTTTTGTTTTGAATATGGCTTAAAGTTGCATTTAAAAGTGATTTTGCTGAAAACTTTTGTTTATAGTTTTCAAGTTCAATAATGTCATATTTCTTTTCATCATTATCGTAATAAATTATTTTTGAATCAAGCTTTTCTTTAATAACAGAAAATTGCGAAAAAGAACAAACTTTTGGGCTTGTGAGGCTTGTTAGGCTGTTTCCATCTTTACGAAAAATTTGATAATATAAGTTTTGCGACCCAGCATTGATGATTGAACAAACTTTTTCTCCAACTTTTAGGTTATCAAAGATATTATATGCCAAAACTTCAAGTGAAGTCACACAAACACATGGCTTTTGAAAAACATAGGCAAACATTTTTGCAACAGATAAACCAATTCTAATTCCAGTGAATGAACCTGGCCCCACACAAACACCAAAAACATCAATATCTTCTAATTTAGTTTTATGATTTCTTAAAAAGTCATCTAATAGTGGAAAAAATGTTTCACTGTGTTTTGAAAACTCTGTTTCAAGAAAATAACTTTGACCATTTTTTTCTAAACAAAATTCTGTTCCTTGCCCTGTTGTGTTAAAAGATAAACTAATCATTTAAGCCCTCCACCAAAAATTCTCTTTTGTTTCCTTCACCCTTTTTTATGGTGATTTTTATGTAATTTCTTGGCAAAATGCTTGAAATATTTTGAGGCCACTCAATAATGTTAACACTATTTTTGTCTTCAATCATTTCTCTCAACCCAATTTCTTCTGCTTCGCTTTCGTCTTCAATTCTGTAAAAATCAAAGTGATTGATTTTTGTGTTGCCTGCAACATATTCATTAACAATTGTAAATGTTGGGCTTGTGACATTGCTTTGAACGCCAAGTTCTTTTAACAAACTTTTTGTTAGTGTTGTTTTTCCTGCTCCCATGTCGGCAAAAAACAATATTGTGTCACCCTTTTTTATTTTCTTTGACAAAACTTTTGCAAAATCTTTTGTGTCTTCAAGTGAGTTTGAAATGTATGTAATCATTTTGCTCCCTTTTTCGTTTCTGTCTTTTTTGTGCTTTTTGCACTTTGAGTTTTTTCAGTTTTCTTTTTTTCTTTGCTTGTTTGTTCTTTTTCTGCCTTTTGTTTTTCTTGTTCTTCTTTTTCTAAAAATTTTCTAATGTCATCAAGAGAAAAGGCGTTCTTATTTTCTCCCCAAATTTTTTCAAGATGATAAAAATCTCTAATTTCTTGGGTAAAAATGTGAACAATAACATCGTTATAGTCTAAAACAATCCAGTCCATTGCTCCATCACGCCTTAAAGCACGAACTCCAACTTTGTTTAAACTTTCTTCAACAAAGTCTGAAATTGCCTTGCCTTGGGTTGTGCTTGTTACTGTTGCCAAAACCATGTAGTTTGCAACTGAACTTAACTTTGTGATGTCAAAAACAACAATGTTTTCTGCTTTTTTGCTATCCAAAAGCTCACCAATTGCAACACAAAGGTCGGTTGCTTCATTTCTTTCAAATCCTTTCATTTTGCTCTCCTTTTTAATCGGTTTAATTATAACAAAAAAAAATTCTAAAAGTCAATAAAGTTTGTGATTGTTTAAAAAATATATTATAGTAAATATAATATATATGACAAAACTAAAACTCAACTATTTTTTTGATGTTATTTTAACCTTTTTAATTATTTTTGTTTTGCTATATTCGTGGGCAAACTTTTATTTAAAAAACATCACAAAATCCTTTATCATTGCTTTTCTATTAACTTCTTTGATTGTTTTTTTGTTATTTAAAATAAAAACAAAATTCGAAAACAAAAAAGGCATGACCATAAAGCAAAAAGAACAAGCGCAAAATTTGTGCTTGCAGTTAAGATTTTTGTCAACACAAAAAATTGTTAACTTTTTTTATGAAGCAATCAAACAAAAAGAAGAAGTTAAAAAACACAAGTTTTTTTTGGAAACAAACACACAAATTTTTTATCCTTATTTTGAAAAGAAAACTTTAAATCTAGATGCCTTGTGTTTGATTTTCAAGCATCATTTCCCGCAAAAAGAACTTGTTATTATTTGTTGTGAAGCAGACAAAGAAACATGTGTTTTTTGTGGTAAAATTCAAAATAAACACATAAAAATATTAAATTTTGAAGAAATATATAACAAATTTTTGCAAAATGCAACAATTTATCCAAATGAAGTTGAATTAAAAAAAGAGAAAAAACTTAAACTAAAAGAACTCCTGTTGTTTTCTCTCCAAAAAGAAAGAACAAAAAACTATCTTTTAATGGGACTTATTTTAATCACATCAAGTTTTTTTGTTCTATACAAAATTTACTATTTAATCTTTGGCTCTCTTCTTTTGTTTTTGGCAATCCTAACAAGAATCCTTCCATATTTTAAAAAAGAAAAAAAATAAAAAAAGGACTTTTGAGGTCCTTTTTTTGAGATTCTCACGCGGTTGCACGCAACCGCTCAGAATGACACGCCCCACGCTGTCATTATGAGGCGAACTTGCTTTGCCGTGATAATCTCGTGGGGAGTGACCATTCATTGGCTTTACCGTTCTTTCAAGGGGATTCTCACGCATTGCAAGAAGAATAGCTCAGAATGACACACGCCCCCACGCTGTCATTATGAGGCGAACTTGTTTCGCCGTGATAATCTCGTGGGGGCACCATTAAACTTCCAAATCTTTCCACTCTGGATTAAAAGAATTTATTAAAGCATCTTTTTTCACTCTTTTATAAGCTTTAATTTGTTTTTCTCTCTCAATTGCAGAATTAACATCGGTTGTTATTTCATAATAAACCAATTTATGAACATTATACTTTTTTGTAAAGCCATCAACAACACCGTTTTTGTGCTCATACACACGGCGTGTTAAGTCGTTTGTCATTCCAACATAAAGAACAGAATTGGATTTATTTGTTAGGATGTATACATAATAATCTTTCATAATAATAGTATAGTGTTGCTTATGATATAATGTCAAGTGCTTTGTGGTCCTTTTTTGGGGATTCTCACGCGGTTGCCACGCAACCGCTCAGAATGACACGCCCCCACGCTGTCATTATGAGGCAAACTTGT
>CAMPBB010000012.1 GCA_946635125.1 uncultured Clostridia bacterium | reverse complement strand
AAAGAAAGCATCTTAAACATTATTGACAGCATTAAACCATATTTAAACAACCCAGCATATGAAATTTTGGAACTTTTAAACCAAAACAAACCAAAGTTAACAGAAGAACTTAACAAAACAAGGTCATTAAAAGAAATTTTGGAGCTTTTAAACACAAATCTTAACTTTAACTTAAAACTTTTGGAAAGTGAAAACAACCTTGTTTTGAGTGGAGAATATGAAGACTATAACATTGCTCTAACATTTGATGATAGCATTCAATCACTAAAAGCAAGCACAAGTGGCTTTGTTATTGATAACCAAAACATTAACTTAACAAACATTGAACTTAATGTGTTAAACTTTGATGAAATTTCTATTTTAACAAGCTATATTGACCTAAAAGATGTTTTAAAACTTTATGACGCTCTTTCAGTTATTTTGGACGACCAAGCACTTGCTGGAAGCGGACAAGTGACATTTGACCTATTTGGAAATCAAACAACAATTGACATAAACTATCAAGTTCAAAATGGTGAAAATGGTCTTAACGGATTTGTTGAAACAACATTAAATGGAATTTTGATTAGACTAACCATTGTTGATAACACAATTTACTTTGACATGGCTGGAGCAAAAGTTTCATTGCAAATGAGTGAACTTGATGACCTTTTAACTTGGGTTAACAACAACTTTGGCTTAACTCTTCCATCAAACTTTGATTTAGAATCAATTGTAAATTCAAAACAAACATTTGATGGAAATATTTTGGACATAATCTTTAATGACATTCAAAACTTTACTCTTGCAAACAACATGCTTTCAATTCAATATAAAGACATTTGTTTAGACCTTGAGTTTGGTGATGTTATTAAAACAATTATGTTAAACTTTAATGGAATTAGTTTTGAACTCAGCTCTCAAAAAACAAGTGAACTAGACTTTTCTGGATTTAATAACAGCAACTTTGTTTCATACACTGTTTTAACAAACTTTGTTGAAAGCGCATTAAAAACAATTGAAAACAAACAATTTAATGTTAATGCAATTGTTGATGTGTTTAGGGGTGGCAAAAAGGCATTTAATGGAAACATCAACTTAACAGCAGACATTAAAAACAACTTAAGCCTTGGCGGAGTTGGAATTTTAAGCAATCCAAATTCAAGTGAAAAATATGAAGTTTATTTGAGTTTCTTAAATGACTATTTGTATGTTTCATACAACAACCTAAAACTTTCAGCAAGCAGAAGCAGCCTAAAAGACTTGTTAACAATTGCTTTAAGTGTTTTGGGTATAGACCCAGAAAGCGTTGGAATTTTGGGAAGCATTGACGATGATATGCACTTTGACACAACAAACCTTGATTCAGTTTTACCAGAATTTGACATGGCAAACCCATTTGATTTATTAAAATATATTGAAAGATTTGTTATAACTGAAAACAGTTTTGGTGTTGTTGTTAAAGGAAGTGAAATAAACTCCAATGTTGCAAGTGACAAATTTATCACAGTTTTAATTAACCACAATCAAGAAGAAATTCAAAGCATAACATTTAAAAACATCTTCACTGGTGTTAGTGACACAGAATATTTTGACATGACAGTAAACTTTAATAAGTTCACACAAGTCACAGGCTTAAAATTTGCACAAACTTCTTATATTGACATTTCAAACAGTTCAAGTTTGTTAAAAGCACTTTTGAACACAACAAAATTAACCGACTATCACATCACAGCAACAGCAGATGTTCACATCAATGCAATTAGTATTATAAATGTAACAAAAACAGTAAACTTTGACGCAAGAATTAAAAATGAAGATGGAAACATAACTGCAATGGTTAAGATTTCAAAAATCCCAGTTTTGGCAAAAGTTACTGACGACAAAGATGTTGCAAGCGTTTTGGAATTTGTTTCAGTGCTTGCTGGCTCAGACACAAAATATTCAAGAGATTTAACCGTATACTTTAAAGATGGCTACATTTACATTTATCGTGAAGACTACAAAACAAGTGGCCACTCAATTACAAGCAAAGATTGCGTTAAACTTCGTCCATCAGTATTTTTAAGTGACATTGGTTACTATCTCATGGACTATGGACTTGGATTTACAGATTCAATTATGGAAGAAATTAACAAATCTATTGAAAAGACCAAAAACAGGTCTACCCCAATGGACATTTCAAATGTGTTAAAATCTTATAATTACAACCAATCACAAAAGAAACACAGCATCACAATCAACATGGAAGAAGTGACTGCAAACACAGACTTAAAAGACATGACAATTGGAATTTACACCATAAACAACGCAAGCACTGAAAACAAAGATTATTTATATAAATTAGACTTTGTTTTAAACATGGCATTTGCCTCTGTTGTTTCAATGGACATATCAACAACAGACATGACTCTCACTCAAATTGGCTCCCCTGTTGATGTAACAAACGCTAACTCTTATGCAAATTCTTATTCTTATGCTGAAAATGCTGAAATGACTTACAACGGAAGTTCTTGGTCTAACACAACTCCAAGCACGACCTACACAGCAGTGTTTAACACAAATGGTGGAAACGCAATGTCTAATATCACAGCAAAAGCAGGAACTAACTTAAACTTAAACTCACGCGTTCCAACCAAAAACACAGTTGATAACGGCATCACAAGAACAACTTACACATTTGCTGGTTGGTTTGATAACTCTTCACTAAGCGGAGAAGCATATTCTAGCACAATGCCTCGTGGGGGAATTGTTTTGTATGCAAAATGGATTGAAAACACAAATGAATATAAAAACATTAACCTCATCTCAGCATTAAGTGGCAACCAAACAATCAAAAAACTTATTGGCGACAGTGTTGTTCTACCAGATTTGGGCACAATAATTGAAGACAACAACATTTCAAGAAAAACGCACACCTTTAAGGGTTGGTTTGATGAAAACGGAAACAAAATAAACATTACCCAAATGCCTAGTGAAAATCTAACTCTTTATGCTCACTTTGACACAAATGAAGAGTTTTATAGCACAATTAGTTTTGTAACTCAAATTGGTGAAACACCACAAAGCATAACAAAACTAATTGGTGAAAGCATTTCACTTCCAAGCATTAACACAGTTGTTGTTGATGACGGCATATCTCAAATCACACACACATTTGCTGGCTGGAAAAACGCTCAAAACGAAATTGTGAACTTGGATGCAATGCCAAGTGTTAGCCAAACACTTTATGCTGTGTTTAACACAAACACAAAATATTATCACACAATAAGTTTCAACACAAACCAAAGCACAATAACAGAAGAAACAGTTTCTGTTCTTGAAGGAGAAACAATTATTCTTCCAACTTACTCACCTATTGCTTTCACGCAAGGTGACGAAAACATTAAGCACACCTTTGTTGGCTGGTTTGTGGACTCTGGCTTAACAACAGAATTTAATGAAACAATTATGCCACAAACAAATGTTGTTTTGTTTGCAAAATGGAACACTGAAATTGTTTGCTCACTCAAAATTTATGATAATGGTGAATTGATTATTAACGCCTTTGAACTTGTTGGAACAAAAGTTGAACTAATTGGTGCAGACAAAGACACCGAGCTTTATGAAAACGAAAACTTTACTGGAACAAAAATTATTCCAATATGTGAAAACAACAAATATTATGTTGAAGTAACAAAAACTCAAACCTTATATGTTAGAAAAACATATAACTTCACAGTTAACTATAATTCAAGCGACAAACAAAATGTTTCACTAAAACTTTACGCAGATGAAAACATTAGTTCATATTTTGTAAACCTAAATAACAAAACAACAACAAGGTCAACCTATAACACCGACACAAACTTTATGGGCTATGACCAAACACCGTCTGTAATGCCAAAACATGACCTAACTGTTAATGCAATTTGGCAAGAAGTTAATTGGATAAATGTTAGTTTTGTAACAACATTTGCAAAACCTAGTTTTTCAAAAGGCACAGCCGTAACTGGAACAAGTTTAAATGACGAAAGTGTTGGGTCTCTTCCAACAATTCAAACAACAAGATTTAACTTAAACTCAAACAATGAATATCAGTCAAACTTCACAAACAAAACAGGGTCAACAACCTATTATGTTAAAAAAGGTTGGTCTGATAAAACATTTAATGTTAACATTGTTGGTTGGGACGCATCAAGCGTTAAAAACATTTCAAACATAAAAATTTCAATTAGTGGGTTCTATTACTCATTTGACGCAAGTTCGTCAAGTTACACAGCAACAACTCACACACTAAAAACCCACACAACGCTTTATGCTGTTTGGAAAATTCAATAACCAAAAAAAAGAACACAATTTTTGTGTTCTTTTTTTATTTTTTATTTTGTTTTTTCTCAACACTGTGTTCAATTTTTGTCCAAACAATTTTTCTTGAAAACAACGCTTTAAAATATATTGGAACATATTCAACATAGAAAAATGGTGTTTCAAAAAATGCTCTAACCCATTGCCATTTCGTCATTCCAAGTTTTTCTTTGTCAACAATCATGCCAAACAAAGTCCAAAAACTTAATAGAAAATAAATTCCAAACAAAATTGCAACAGTTCCAATTGTTGCATCAATCCAAAGTGGATTGCCTAAAATCCCCCAAACAATTGCCAAAACAAGAGAGACAAGCAAAAACAATGCGCAATCAACAATTATGATTAAAGGTGCAACCAAAGCAAATAATGCGTCATACTTGTATATTCCATCATTATATGGGCTCTTTGTTTTAACAAATTGTTTCATATATTTAAAGTTTGCCTGATGATGCCCTTTAACCCACCTAAGCCTTTGATTTCTTCCTGCTTTATAGTTGTCTGGTTGCTCATCATAGCAAAGTGCATATTCATAATAAAAAGATTTAAAGCCATGAATGTTGCACTCATATCCAAGTTCAATGTCTTCAGCAAGCCCAGTTAAATTCCACTCATAATTCCATGCTTTTTCAATGACCTTATAACTAATTAAAAGTGGGCTTCCTTGAACAACAATGTTTTTTCCATTTTCACTTCTGCACTTATTGTTTAAGGTGTTAAGATATGTCCATGTGAGAGTGCTTCCAGCAACCACCCCTTTCCCAGACGGCTTTTTGTTTAATCTTCCCCCCAAAACAACATCGTTTCCGGCACACAATGCGTTGTGCATATATTCAACAAAAGTCTCTTTTGGAATATTGTCGGCATCAATTATAAAATATCCGTCAAAGTGTTTGTTTTCTTTTTTGAAAGCCTTTAAAATCGCCTTAATTGCTCCACCCTTTGAACCTGGGCTTTTTGATAAGCAATATGCTGTTGTGTTCTTAAATTCTTTGCAAATATTAACTGTTGGGTCTAGTTTGTTTTCAACAATAACAAAAGTGTGCAAATTGTCACCGCAGTAAGTTTGTTTTGAAATTCCTTCCAAAATTCCCCTTATAACTTTACTTTCATCTCTTGCGGGAATTAAAATTGCATATTTTTTGTCTTGTGGTGCTGATGGCAAAACTTTTTGTGGTCTTCTTGCGTATTTCCAAAAATGTAATTTATATAAATACATAATTATTCCAATAACAAAAATAATTGCGAAAATAACAGACACGATTTGATATACATTCATTGCTTGCGTTCCTTTTCTTTGCTCATAATTATAACAAAATTATAGCCAAAAATCAAGAGGAAAATAAAAAAGGCTTTTAAACACATTTTAAAATTTGCAAATATTAAGACTTTTTTTCTTTTGCTTTACAAAAAATAAAAATTTTTATATAATATAATCTAGATCAAAGGAGAAAATTTTATGAAAGTGAGCATAATTTCAAGTGTTTGCACGCAAGAATTAAAAAATTATGTCCAGAAACTTACAAGTTATTTGAAGGCAAAAGGTCATGACATAAATGTTGTTTTGCCAGACAAAAGCGGAAACATTGTTTTAAAGCAAAAACACAGCATTTTTTCAAAACAAGCGATAGCTTCAAATAAGCCAAACGACAAAAATATAAGAGAAGCTGTTGCAAAAAACGATGTTGTTTACATTTTAAATCATCATTCATGTTCAAGTCTTGCAATAAAAATATGCAGAGAACTTGAAATTCCATATGTTACAGCATATTATCCAGAATTGTTTAACAAAACACAAAATAAAAATAAAATGAGTTGCAAATTAAAGAGATTTTACAAAAAATCTCATCTCATTGCTTGCAACAGTGAGGAAAACGCCAGCAAACTCATAAAAAACCACCTAAAAGCACAAAAATATGTTATTCCACTAACAAGCGAAAACAAGCTTGAATCTTCAAATCAAATTGAACAAATGTTTTTAGATGCAATTAACTATTACCAAGAATATTACTCTTATTATAAAAAAAAAATTAAACCACAGTTAGAATATCCTGAAAACGCTCCACACACACATATTGTTAAAATGAAATATCGAAAGCCCCACAAAATTGTGGATGAGAAATATAATTACGCAAAAAAGAAATACTTTTTCTACCACTTTGGCACTTTTTTGCTAAGATTATTGGCGTGGTTTTTAATTCCAATTTGGGCAAAACTTTTTTCTCACTACAAAATATATGGCAAGAAAAACTTAAAAAGAGTTAAACATACTGGTGTTTTAATAACATGCAACCATGTTCACTTAACTGACGCTCCCTTAATGGCAACAAGGCTTTTTGGTATAAAAAGAAAAGTGAGATTTGTTATGCTTTCTGAAAGCAGAGACATTCCAGTGGCTGGGCCATTGCTAGAAGCCCTTGGTGGAGTTCCTCTTGGCGACACAATTAACGGAATGAAACACTTAAATGGTTATATTAACATTTTGCTTAAACGAAAAAAGCCAGTCCTCATATTCCCAGAAGCATCTTTGTGGCCTTATTATCGCAAAATTAGACCATTCAGCCGTGGAACATTTTTGTTTGCCGAGCAAAGCGGAGCACCAATTCTTCCAGTTATCATAACTTTTAGAACAAGAAGAAACGGAAAACAAAAAATGATTATAAACATATTAAAACCAATTTACCCAGAAGGAAAAGATTCAAAAGTTTTATTGCAAGAAGTTCAAACTCTTTATGAAAACTTTGTTGAAGACTTTTATTCAAAATATAGATAAAAAATATCCCACACATGGGATATTTTTTTATTCAACAAAAATCAAAAATTTTTCTCCAACAAATTCATATGAAAAATTCCATTCTGTTTCAATTTTTTTAAGTTGATTTAAAATTTCAACCATAATTGTGTTCAATTCATTTGTGATTTTTTCTTCATTATCACTATCAAACAAAGTTTTAAGCAAAAGTTTGTTGCTCTTATCACTTAATTTATTTACTTTTAAAGTTGATGTTTTCACTTCCTCTCCACAAAAATCAGCATCATACACAAAATATAAGTAGTTCTTAACTCCGCCTAATGTTTCCTTTGAATTATCGCCATTAAAAAAATTTGTGTCTATTCTTAAAATAAAACTAATGTGCGTGATGTTTTCTTGTGTTTTAAGGTCCAAAACATCCAAAACACTAATATATTTTTTTGCACTTTGAGAGTCAAAAACACCCTCAATCCAACCAGCACCAATCATGCTATTCACAAAAGCACCCAAATCTCTTTTTTCCAGTTCAAGTTTGCTGCTTAAAACATTGATATTCTCTTTTTTGATGTTTTCATAAATGAAGTTTCCACCAATATCAAACAGGCTTTTTCTTTCACCATATTCATCAAAATTTTTACATTCCACAAAAGCATTAACTTTGTTTTGCATGTTAACACCATCTTGAGCATCAATTGGAGTTTGAGACATATCTTTATCATCAACACTCTTTGAAAGTTCTTGCAACAAGTTTTTATAGTCGTTAATTTCCCCCATGTGAGAAAACACTGGAATAAAACTAAGAATTGCAACAACAATGCAAAAAACAATCAAAAAGGTTGGAATCAAAGAGTGTTTAAAACACCCTTTTAACTTACTTTCTTTTTTTACTTTTTCCACAGCTTTCCCCTATTTTTTAAAATAAACAAAAATCACAACAAGCACAATAATTATTGTTGGTATTAAAATTTTTAAAAGCCATTTAATGAGTTTGCTTCCACACATAACTTTTACCTTTTGCTATTATTATAATAAAAAATTTTATTTTTAACAAGTAAAACAAGTTTATAATTGCAAAAAGACATTTTGTGTGATAAAATATACTCATTCTTGGATGGGTGTCAGAGCGGCTTAATGTGCCAGTCTCGAAAACTGGTGGGCGGCAACGCTTCGAGGGTTCAAATCCCTCCCCATCCGCCAAGAAAAGCCTAAATCGAACATCTCGGTTTAGGCTTTTTTCTTGCACAATATATTACCATATTTTGTTATATGAAAAAAAACATATTGCCATGTTAAAAATTTCATGGCAAACTAAGTTTTTAATATTATATTTAACACAAAAAAACACAAAAAACTATATTTTATTTGACATATGCTTGAATTTGTTATATAAGTTAATTAGTGGGGGTGATTTTTTATGGATATAAAAATAAAAACAGATGAAGAAAATTTCAAGTTTAGAGTGAATAGTTTAATTATCAATGATAACAAAGCACTTTTGGTTGACATTAACAACAATGGTTTTTTGTGTCTTCCAGGTGGGCATGTTCAAATTGGTGAAGACACAAAAGAGGCTGTTGTTAGAGAAACGATGGAAGAAGTTGGTGTTACATCAAAAACTCAAAAACTTTTTGCTGTTATTGAAAACTTTTTTAGAAACAAAAAAGGAAAATCTTTCCATGAATTAAGCTTTTATTATCTTATGGAAAACGCATCTGTTCCAAAAGAAAAACAACACGACTATGTTTTTGTTGAAAATGATGATGGAAAACTTATGAACCTAGATTTTAAGTGGGTGCCACTTGACAAGGTTGATGAATATAACATAAAACCAGATTTTTTAAAAGAAATATTAAAAGAAGGAAAATTTGATTTTAAACACCATGTTGTTAAATAAACATTTGCACTAAAATTTTAATTAAAAAAAGACTAACATTTTTGTTAATCTTTTTTTTGTTTATTTAATTTATACAGAAGCCAAGACACAAAATAACCAAGCGATAACACAACAAAAGCACAAACAAAAGCGATTAAAAGCCCTCTTTGAGCAAAAGCATACCAATCATATTTTAAGTCTATTGTTCCGCCATTAAAGTGAGTTAAAACAACAACAAGATAAAAGATTGAATAAAGCACCAAGTGAAGAACTCCCCAAAATGTGTGTTTAATTGTTAAAACATTTTTTTCTTCAAGAAAAACAAAAGAAACAAATGTTAAAACAGGAATTAACAAGTGAAACAAAAGATTTGCATTAACATACATTGAAAGATATCCTTCATCAGTGATAAATCCCAAAAATAAAGCCACAACCAAAAATGTTATCACAAGGTCTATGCACGCAACAAATCTTAAAATGTGAACAACTTTTGGAATAGCTTTTCCAGTTCTTTTTGAAATAATGGCATAAATAACATATAACAAAGCAGTCAACCCACCCAAAATGTTGGACTGCACTGTGAAAAACTTTAAGTTAACAATTCCATGAGCAACAACCTTTGTTTGTGCAAAATAAATTTCTCCAAAACACATTATGCTTCCCAAAATCGTAAGCACAACAACAATTATATTTAAAATTATTGCAACATTTTGTTTGCTCATTTTCTTTTCCCCTTTTTTGTTATTTTAAAATAAAACAATTTCAAAGTCAACGCAAAACAAAGCTTTAACAAAAAATACTTTACAAAACTATTGG
>CAMPBB010000011.1 GCA_946635125.1 uncultured Clostridia bacterium | reverse complement strand
ATAATAATAAAACAAAGCACGCTCCCACAAGCCCCAGTTCTTCTCCAATGATTGAAAAAATGAAGTCACTTTCTGAAAATGGCAAAAACGAATATTTTGCCCTTGAATTAAAAAGACCAACACCAAAAAAGCCCCCAGAACTCAAAGAGTAAAGAGATTGAATTAACTGAAAGCCCTCACCTTGTGGATTTTGCCAAGGGTCCAAAAAAGCAACAATTCTGTTCATTCGATATGGCTCCATAACAATTAAAACTGGAATTAAAAGCAAAACTGGAATTAAAAGAAGCAGCATGTGCTTTAACCTCATTCCACCACACAGCAACATAACAATCATAAGCGACGCAAAGCAAATTGTTATGCTCATGTTTGGTTCAAGCATCAAAAGAAGACAACAAACTCCCCCAGCACACAAAATTGGAAGAACACCCAAAAAAGTGTTTAATTTTTCTTTGTGGTCAGCAATATATCCCGCACAAAAAATAATAAAACAAAATTTTGCAACTTCACTTGCCTGAAAACTAAAAGCCCCAAAACCAATCCATCGTTTTGCACCATAACTTTCAATTCCAATCCCTGGAATAAAAACAAGACCCAAAAAAATGATGCCAACAGCCAAAGCGTAATATTTTATTTTTCTTAACAACCTATAATCAAAAAAAGAAAAAAACAAAAGCACGCAAAGCCCTAACACTGCACCAATTATTTGTTTGCTTACAAAAAACATTGAACTACCATAAGTTTTTGCCGCATTAAATGATGATGCTGAATAAACCATTATTGTGCCCAAAACAACAAGAGAAAAAACAACAAGCAGTAACCAAAAATTTATTTTGCCACTATTTGTTGTGAACAACTTATATTTCATTTTTCAATCCCCAAACAAGTGACTTAAAATAATTGCCACGCTCCTCATATGAAGAAAACTGGTCAAAACTGGAACAAGCTGGTGAAAGCAAAACAACACTTTCTTCCATTTGTTTTGTGTTTAAAAAATTAAAAGCATCTTTCATGTTTTTGCAGGCAATAATGTTTTTAAAGCCACATTTTTTTGCACTATTTAGTATTTTTCTTTTTGTTCTTCCAAAGCACAAAATGCGTGAAACATTTTTGGGAAGTTTTGAAAAAAGATTGTTAAAATTTTCATTTTTATCTTCTCCACCAAGCATTAGCAAAATTTTTTCCTTAAAACAGTTAACAGCACTTAAAGTTGAAGCAATGTTTGTTCCTTTTGAGTCATCATAAAATGAAACTCCATCAACTTTTTTAACAAATTCAATCCTATGTTTTGGGGGTATGAAATTTTTGATTGCATTTTTCACATTTTCAAAAGTTACACCATAAAGAAGAGCCATTAACCCAGCACACATAACATTACATAAGTTATGCTCCCCCAAAAGCGAAATTTCACGCAAGTTAAGTTTAAACTCACTTTTGCAAAGTTTAAAAACAATTTGCTCATCAAGAACATAAGCCCCAAACAAATCATCTGGAAGTGTTTTCAATGAAAAATAATATTTGCGTGAACAAATTGTTTTTGAAAAGTCAAACAAGCGCTTGTCATCATAATTAAAAACAGCAATGTTTGTTTCTGTAAAATTTTTAAAAATGTTTTGTTTTGCCTTAAAATATTCATCAAAAGAGTTATATCTATCCAAATGGTCATCACAAATATTTAAAAAGCCAACAATTTGTGGCGAAAAACTTTCAACCTTTTCAAGTTGAAAACTGCTTGCTTCACAAATGGCTAAATCCATATTGCCATCAAAAACTTTTTCACAAAATGAAATTCCAACATTGCCAACCAAACAAGTTTTTTTATTAACATTTTTAAACATTTCAAACAAAAGACTAACAGTTGTTGTTTTTCCATTCGTTCCTGTTATTGCCAAAATTGGAGCCTTGCAAAACTTGCTTGCAAGGTCAAGTTCACTTATAACTTTCTTGTTATATTTTTTAAAAAGAGCATCAAGCTTTTTTGAAAAAACACCTGGGCTTAAAACAACAATGTCTATGTTTTTTATATTTTTTGCACTCAATTTTTTCAAAATCACAAATTTTTCATTGTTTTTATTTAATTTTTTAAATTTTTCATCACAGTTTTTTGCAAACAAGTTTTTCACAACTTCTTTGTCTTTATCATAGGCAAAAACCTCTTCACCATTTTTTAGCAAAAGTTTAATGGCACCAACACCGCTTTTTTTAAGACCAACAACCAAATATTTCATAAAAACACCTCACACCAAAATAAGAAAAACACTAACACCACTTGTTATTATTGTTGCAACAACATATAAAGCAACAATTTTCGACTCACTCACCCCTTTCATCTCGAAGTGATGATGAAGCGGAGCCATCAAAAAAACTCTCTTTTTTGTTTTCTTAAAATATAAAACTTGAATGATAACACTTAAAGCACTAACAACAAACATAAAGCAAATCAATAAAAGCATTAACTCTTGTTTGCAAAAAGTTGCAAGTGAGCACACAAGCCCGCCCAGAGCGAGTGAGCCAGTGTCGCCCATAAAAATTTTTGCTGGATATGAATTAAAACACAAAAAAGCAAGAACGCCGCCAGCAGCACAAATGCCAAGCAAAGATAAGTTTTGCATCTCTTGAAGATAAATTAAGTTTTGAGAAGTTTCACTTGCCGTTAAAACACACAAAGTGCTAACAGCCAGCAAAGCCACAAAACTCACTCCCCCACAAAGTCCATCAAGCCCATCTGTTAAGTTTGAACTGTTTGTTGTTGCCAAAAAGACAAAAATAACAAGTGGAATAATTAAAAATCCAATTTCAGTTTCATTCATTCCAAACAAACATATTCCTCCACCCAAAAAAGCATTTTTGTAAACAAAAATCGAAACAAAAACAGCAATTCCAAGTTGACCAATAATTTTTTGGTAAGGTCTAAGCCCCAAATTTTTGTGCGTTTTTATTTTTATGAAATCATCCAAAAAACCCAAAAGACCATAAGACAAAAACACCAAAAGAGCCATAAGCGACAAACTGTTTGCCCCTTTTTGAAGTAAAACAAAAATTAAAGATGTTGAAACAATAAAGATAATTCCGCCAAGGGTTGGTGTTCCATTTTTTTGTTTATGCGCTTCAACATAAAAAAGAATTGTTTGTTTTGCTTTTATTTTCTTAACAACTTTTATAAAAATTGGAGCAATAATAACTCCAAGCAAAAAACTTAACAAAAAGCCAAGCAAAAATTTTTCAATCAAACTTTTTCTCCTTTCAACACTCTGTTTAAAGATAAAATTGTTTCAAAGTCACTATAATATGTTTTCACTCCATTTTGCTCAATATAATTTTCTGCCCCTTTGCCACAAACAACCAAAACATCATCTTTATTTAGCATTGACAAACCGCACCTTATTGCTTCTTCCCTGCTATTTATGCATAAATAATTTGAAGTAACTTTTTTCATGCCTTCTTCAATTTCACTAATAATTTTTTGTGGGTTTTCAAATCTGGGGTTATCCGAAGTTATGATTGAAAAGTTTGCATATGTTCCAGCAATTTCCCCCATGATTGGGCGTTTTTTTGCATCTCTGTTTCCTCCGCACCCAAAAACACAAACAATTTTTTTGTTTGTCATTTCCCTAACTGCTTCCAAAACATTTTTAAGCCCATCTGGTGTGTGGGCAAAATCAACTATTGCAGTTTTTCTTTCACCCAAGTCAATTTTGTTTAGTCTTCCACAAACTTCTTTTAAATTTTTTATTCCAGAAACAATATCTTTTGTGTTCACTCCCAAAACTTTTAAAATTGTTATGGCACATAACTGATTATATAAATTAAACTTTCCAATTTGAGTTGTTTGTATCTTTTCTATTTCATCAAACATATTTAAATAATATTCTGTTCCATTGCTTGAAAACACATAGTTAAACGCAAACACATCACAAGGATTAAAAAGACCATATGAAACACATTTTGCGTTTTGCAAAACAAGTTTTTTTCCATATTCATCATCAGCATTTATGACAAGATTTTTGCAATAATCGTTCTTTAAAAAATCCATTTTTGTTTTTGAATACCTTTCCATGTTTTCAAAAAAATCGAGATGATCTTCTGTTATGTTTGAAAGAGCCCCAACCTCAAATTTTAAACCAAAAATTTTATCCCAAAAAATTGCGTGAGCGCTAACTTCCATAACAACAAACTCTGCTCCGCATTTTTCCATTTCATAAAAAATTCTTTGAAGACTTATTGGGTCTGGGGTTGTTAAAGTGCTATTGAAATTTTTTCCATCAAAATATGCTCCCAAAGTTCCAATAATCCCTGTTTTTAATCCAGCATCATTTAACACTGATGCAACATAATGTGCTGTTGTTGTTTTCCCATTTGTTCCTGTTATTCCAATTAGTTTTAACTTGTTTTGGGGATTGTGATAAAAATTTGATGCAATTATGCTCATTGCCTTTCTTGAACTTTCAACAACAATTTGTGGCAAATCTGTTTCAAGAACTTTTTCACAAATAAGACAAACTGCACCATTTTGTTTTGCTTTTTCTGCAAAATTGTGCCCATCAAACATTTTCCCAGTTAAGCAAAAAAACAGTGAGCCTTTTTTCACATCACAAGCATTATGGCAAAGTGAAACAATGGTGATGTCATCAATTTTTCCAACAATTTTCTTAGCACAAACATTTTTAAGTAATTTTGTTAATTTCATATTTTCACCTCACTCTAATTTAAGCAAAACAATTTCGCCTTCAAACAACATTTCGCCTGGCGGAATGGACTGCCAAACAATATAGGCACTTTCTCCGTCAATTTCATAATTTAACTTGATAGCCTTCAATGTTGCAGCAGCATCCATGAGAGAAAACCCAACAACATTTGGCATCACAACTGTTTGATTTTTCTTTTTTAGGTCTTCACTTAGGTTTGTTGGCTCGATTCCAAGATAAGAAAAAATTCCAGAAAAAATTTGTTTGGCATAAGGGGCAGCCACCAAACTACCGTAATAACTTCCAGCCCCTGGTTCATTCACACAAAAAAGCAATGTAAACTTTGGCTTTTCAACTGGAAAGCACCCAACAAATGATGAAATATATTTTCCTTTTGCAATAGTTCCGTTTTCATATTTTTGTGCTGTTCCTGTTTTTCCACCAATTCGATATCCCGGAACAAAGCTATAAAGCCCATCACTTTTGCTAACAACTTGCTCCATCATATACAATATATCTTTGCTGGTCTGACTGCTCACAACTCTCCCCAAAGACTCGCTTTGAAATTCTTTTGAAAAATCATCGTTTGACACAGCTTTTATTAGCCTTGGCTTAAAAAGTTCTCCATTAAGAACTCCTGACACGCAACTTATCATTTGAAGCGGCGTTATTGCAATTGCTTGCCCAAAACTAATTCTTGCTAAATCCACATTTTTAACGCTTTTTTCATTCATCATAATTCCAGCACTTTCTCCCAAAAAATCAATTCCAGTTTTCCTTCCAATTCCAAACTTTTTTAAGTATGAATAAAGTTTTTGAGTTCCAAGCCTTAGCCCCAAATCCATGAAAACACTGTTACAACTGTTTGCAAATCCCTCAACAAGAGTTTCGCTTCCATGCCCAGTTGTTTTCCAGCACTTAATTTTTTGTCCATCAACAATTCGAAAACCTGGGTCATAAAATCTTTCGTCAAGTGTTGTTACTTTTTCTTCCAAAGCAGCCGCCGTTGTGAAAATTTTAAAAGTGCTTCCTGGTTCATAAACATCGCAAACAATTCCGTTTCTGCTTTTTTCAAGCAACAAATTCACATCATTGCGGGGCAAATCATTAAGGTTTAAACTTGGGCTTGTTGCCATTGCCAAAATTTCGCCGTTTGTTGCATCCATAACAACTGCCTGAACACTTTTTGCTTTTTGCTCCAAAAACGCCCGCTCGCAAACACTTTGCAAAATTTGTTGCATGCTCAAATCTATGGTTAAGGTTATGTTTGTTCCCTTTTTTCCTTCAACAAAAGAAGTTGTTTTGTTGCTTAGTTCCAAACCTGTTAAGGTGCTTTCAGTGTAAGACGAGCCATCAATTCCTGTTAAATAATTGTTGTAATATGCTTCAAGTCCAGACTGCCCAACATTGTCAATTGTTGTGTAGCCCAAAACATTTGACAAAAGATTGTCATATGGATAATATCTCAAACTTGTTTCGCTCAAATAAATTCCATCAAGCCCAGATTGAAGCAAAACTTGTGCAAGTTCATATGGAACTTGCTGTTTTATTAAAGTTTCAGACACACCTTTGCTTAAAACTTTTTTTAGCGTTTTTTCATAATTTAAACTCAAAGTTTCTGCAAGCAAAAGAGCAATGCTTTCTGGCTCTTTAACCATGACTGGACGAACATAAACATTGTAACTTGTTTGAGATTGAGCAAGAACCTGACCATTTCGGTCAAGGATGTCTCCACGGAGTCCGCTTAAAGACAAATCTCTTGTCCACTGTGAAATAGCCCTTGTTTGAAGTTTTTTGCCACTAACAATTTGCACACAAAAAAGTTTTATAAAAATAACGAAAAATAAAAAAATTGTTAACAACATCAAAACAAGCATTCTCTTGAAAAACAAGTGATTTGTGAATTTGTGCAAAAGTTTTCTCCTTTTTTGTTTTGTTAATTTATAAATACTCGCCCAGAAGAAAAATTATGAAAACATAAACAAAAAACAGCCCACTTGGCTGTTTAAATCTTTTATTATTTTCCAAACAATCTGGCAAAAAAGTCGCAAAACTTATCCCACGCACTTGAACTTTCTGTGTATCTTGGTGTGGTGTTTTTTGGTGATAAATCGGCTTTCATTGAGTTTTCAATGTCTGCTTTTAACATATTTTCGTCTTTTATCACATCACTATAATCAGCTGCGTTCTGTTCCATTTGTTGTTCAATTTCACTTATTTTGTGTTGAGTTTTAATGGTGTTTTTTGCAAGGCTGTTGATTGAAATCATGTTGTAACCAAAAACAAAAGTAAACAAAACAAGGCAAACTGAAATTGCTCCAATCCAAAGATGTTTCCTTTCAAATTTTTTCTCTTTTCTCTTAATTGGCTCAATTTTAATTTCTTCTTTTATTTCAATTTTTTCACTTGGCACAGGTTCTTCAACAACTTGTTTATAGTTATGATTGCTCATTTTTTCCAATGCGTTTTTGTCACCATAAAAAGGGTTAAATGTGCTGTAAGCATCTGTTTTTATTTCACTAGACTGCTGTTTTTTGCTGTTTAACTCGGTTTTTTTGTCTATTTCATCATAAACTTTTTGCAACTTATCTGTTTTGTGAGAATTGTCAAAGAGAGCATTGTCGGCTTGTTTTGAAATGTTTTCAAACAAGTTTTTTTCTTTTCTTTCGTCAACATCATAAAAAGCTGGTTTGTTCTTTTTTTCAATTTTTTCTTCAATCAACTTATCCACAACAACGCTCCCCCTTTTTTATAATTTTTCAATTATTCTAAGTTTTGCTGAATGCGACCTTGAATTTTCTTTTAACTCACTCTCACTTGGAATAATTGGTTTTTTGTTTAACAAAATTCCCTCTTTTTTATGCCCACAAACGCAAAACAAAACGCTTGGCGGGCATAAACAATCTTTGCTGAGTTCATTAAAGGCAGTTTTCACGATTCTATCTTCCAGTGAATGGAATGTGATAATCGCAAGTCTGCCAGATGGCTTTAAGTGCCTAAACAATTTTATAATAGTTTCTTTCAGTTTGTCAAGTTCAGAGTTAACTTCAATTCGAATTGCTTGAAAAACTTTTTTTGCTGGGTGGCTTCCCTTGAACCTAATTTTTGCAGGAATTGCCTTTTTTATTATTTCAGCAAGTTCAAAAGTTGTTTCAATTGGCTTTTTTTCTCTATCTATAGCAATATGTTTTGCAATATTGTTTGCAAACTGTTCTTCGCCATATTCACGAAAAATTCTTGCTAATTCGCTTTTTTCATAAGTGTTAACAACATCTTTTGCTGTTAGTTTTTGAGTTTTATCCATTCTCATGTCAAGTGGAGCATCAATGTTATATGAAAACCCTCTCTCCCCGCAGTCAAGTTGATATGAACTAACACCAAGGTCTAACAAAATTCCATCAAGCATTTGAACGCCAAAATAATTTAGTGCTGTTTCAAAATCTTTAAAATCAGTGTGAAAAAATTTTGCATTAAAACTTTTTAATCTTTCTTTTGAAACGCTTAAAGCATCTTCATCTTTGTCTAAACACAAAAGCATTCCACCATCAAGGCGTTTTGCAATTTCTTTTGAGTGTCCTGCTCCGCCAACAGTGCAATCAAGATACACCCCATCTTTTTTTATATTTAATCCATCAATCACTTCATTAAGCATTATCGGCAAATGTTTAAACTCAATCATTTTTTGCTCCTTTTTGATTTATTTCCACTAGCTTGCAATCAATTTGGTCGCAAGAAGTTAACAAATATCTCACATTGTTAATCTTGTGGTCAAGTTTAACCCTGCATGCCTTTCCGTGAAGATGCCCATAAATAACACAATCTGGCTTATACTTTTCAATAAGTTTTGTAACTTCACTTTCTTTCATGGTTGAATTAAATGGTGGATAATGAGTCATCACAATAACAAAATCATCGTCTTTTCTTTGTTTTTGCATTTCTTGCAAAGAAAGTTCAAGCCTTATGAGTTCCCTTTTAAAAATCTTTTCATCTTCGCTAGATTTAAACTCCGTTTCAGGAACAGTCCACCCCCTTGTTCCGCAGACCAAAACATTATCAAATCGCAAGCAGTCATTTTGAACAGCAAACATGTTTGTTGGCAAAATTTCTCTCACTTTCGAAATGCTTTTCCACCAATAATCGTGATTTCCACGCAAAATAACTTTCTTGCCTTTCAAAGCACCAATAAGGTCAAGGTCTGGTTTAGCCTCTTCCAAATACATTCCCCAACTGATGTCACCAGCAATAATCACCAAGTCGTCTTCATTAACTTTTTCATTCCAATCTTTTTTAATTCGCTCAAAGTGGTCGTCCCAGCCTGGGCCAAAAATGTCCATAGGCTTTTCAACAACCGAACTTAAATGCAAATCACTTATCGCAAAAATTTTCATACATATTTCCTCTTTTGCTTATTTTATCATGAACAGCACCAAAAAATCAAGTAAAAAAGAAAAAGGACTTTAAAGGTTCTTTCAAGGGGATTCTCACGCGGTTACCACGCAACCGCTCAGAATGACAGGAAAAAATGGCTCATCATAATCACACACACCCAACGGCATGACAGGAAAAAAGAGTTCCTGAAAAAACAAACAAAAAGAACACCACTCACCACCGTTGAGGCTCAGAATGACACGCCCCCACGCTGTCATTATGAGGCAAACTTGCTTTGCCGTGATAATCTCGTGGGGGGAACAAAAACAGCAAGGAAAAATCCTTGCTGAAAAATTGTGAGATTTTTTAATTATCATTTGTTGTGTTTCTTTGTGGTTGTGATGACGGAAACAGTGGCAATTCAAAAAAGCCCTGACACATGTCTTGCGACACTTCTTGGCATGGTGGAATGTTGCAGTAACCATAACTTGGCACCAAAAGTTCAACCTCTGCCACAATTTTTATAATCAGCATCACGCACGCACTAAGAACAATTTCTGTGCTTGAAGTGAACTCCGCTTGGGGAACAACAACACTTGCAACTGGCTCCACACGAACTGGAACCATTGATTGCCTTGGCACAAACAAAATCACGCTTTCGTCCATTGTTATGTAACCCTTGGCTGTTCCTTGAACTCCGTTTGCGTCAGTATACACAACATCAAAAGACAACAAACAAAGCTAAAACTAACA
>CAMPBB010000010.1 GCA_946635125.1 uncultured Clostridia bacterium | reverse complement strand
CTAGTGGGTTGTCTGGGAAAGGTGAATATGGATTTACAGGATATTTTTGTGTTGGTGAAGGAGATATGCAGGGCTGTGATTTGGTTAAAAAGATGGAAAGCAATCCAAAGAAATATAATTTGAAGTCATGTTCTTGTCTTGGACAAAGCGAAGAAGATTATAGTGAAAAGCAATATTGTTTCCAAACTCTTCCTGTTCAAAAAGAAGATAAATATGAAGTTATTCAAGATAATGGAAGCAAAGATGCTCAAGAGCAAACACTTGTTGCATAAAAAGAAAAAGTTGATTTAAAAATAATCAACTTTTTTTATTTCTTTTTTTAAAATATGTAAATTTTTTGCGGACATATGGCAAAGCGGGAGTCTTAGCCCTCCAACATTTTCACCCAAAATGTTTAATGCCGTTTTAATTGGAATTGGATTAACCTCGCAAAACAGCGTTTCAAAAACGCCTAAGAGTTTGTTGTGAAGATTTTGTGCTTCCTGAATTTTCCCTTTGAAAAAATTTTCACATATTTTGTTAATTTCGGTTGGAAAAATGTTTGCCGCAACACTAAAAACGCCACAACATCCAACAGAAAGAGATGGAAGAGTTAATGAGTCGTCTCCAGAATAAACGCAAAAGTCATATGGAGCGTCTTTAATAATTTTCGAGATTTGAACAAGATTTCCACTTGCTTCTTTTATTCCAACAATGTTAAATATTTTTGCAAGCTTAACAACTGTTTTTGGCTCCATATTAACGCCTGTTCGTGATGGAACATTGTAAAGAATGATTGGAATGTCAACGCTGCTAGCAATCTTTTTGAAGTGAAGGAAAAGCCCTTTTTGTGTTGCTTTGTTGTAATATGGAGTTATCACCAAAAGAGCGTCTGCTCCAAGTGACTGAAAAGTTTTTGACAACTTAATTGCTTCTTGTGTGTTGTTGCTTCCAGCACCAACAATTAAAGGAACTCTTTTGTTTATAATACTTTTTGCTTGTTTAACAAGTTCGGTTTTTTCTTCCATTGAAAGTGTTGAACTTTCTCCTGTTGTTCCCAAAATCAAAATTGCGCTTGTTTTTGCTTCAATTTGCTTTTCAATGAGATTTTTTAAAACTTTAAAATTTATTTTATTGTTTTTTGTGAATGGTGTCACAAGGGCTGTGCAATTTCCTTTAAATAACATTTTGTCTCCTTTTTAATCAATTAGTGGTTCCAGTTGTTTTCCCAAAAGAGCGCTTTTAATTGTCTCTTCAAGTTTTTCCCAATTTGCAACCAAAGATTTTGGCTTATTTTGTGGGGAGTCTTGAGAGAAAGGAACAAAAAAGAAGTTTTTGCTGTTTAAAAGTGTTGCAATGTTTTTTAAGTTTAAACCAAGGGCGTCGTTTGATGAAATTCCAACAACAATTTGCTTATTATTGCGTTGGTGTGATTTTGCTGTCATCAAAACAGCGTTGTCGGTTATTCCAAGGGCTAGCTTTGAAATTGTGTTTCCAGTGCATGGGGCAATAACCAAGATGTCGATTTTGTTTTGTGGACCCAAGGGTTCAGCATCAGTTATTGTTGAGATAACTTTGTTTTTTGTTATTGTTTCAAGGTTTTTAAGAAAGTTTTTTGCGTCCCCAAATCTGGTGTTTGTTTTGAAAACGGCATTTGTGACAATTGGAATAATGTTATAGTCCTTTTGTGAAAGTTTTTTAATTTCTTCCAAAATTTTTTCATGTGTGCAAAATGAGCCAGTTATGGCAAATCCTATGTTAATCATTTCATTTCTCCTAAGATTTTTTTAAGAAGCAAGTTTGAAGCACTTTCAAAACAATATTTTTGTGGGAGTGCAGGTGCTTTTATGTATGAAAAGTGGGTTGCAAGTTGCTCGTTTAAACAGTCTTTTGATGCTGTTTCAACAAAAAGTGTGTTTGATGAAATTTTTGAAATTTGTTTTTCATCAAAAAACTCAAAAGGGCGAGTGTTTATGATTATGTCAAATTTTTGAATATCCTTTAAAAAGTTATAACCCAAATAAACATTTTTTGAAAAATAATGTGCCTCAAAAAAACTGCTTTCATTAAAGGATGCGATTGCAAAATTGATGTGAAGTTCCAAAAAGATTTTTGCAAGCATTTTGCTTATTCTTCCGCATCCCAAAAGAAGAATGTTGTTTTCCAAAAAAGATTTTGGGGAGCGTTCAATAACAATTGACAAAACTCCTTCAGCAGTTAGCCTTGCGTTTTCAATTGCAAAGAGTTCATCATCCAAAAAGTTTATGTATTTTATGTTTTTTTCTTTAAATATATTATTATATTTGTTATCCACTTTTCCACAAAAGAGGGTTACATGTGATGGAATGGAATTTATTTCCTCATCGGTCCATTTTTTGTTGGGTGGGAAAACAACAAAATCACCAGGCTCAGCTAAGGCGTAATTATCATTAGTTGCTTCAAGTGTTTGAAGATAGTTTAGTTTTGAATGTAAATATTTTGTTCTTTTATCGTTATAATCTAAAAAAATTTTCATAAGTTTTGTCTCCATTTTCATCATATGATGCATATAAAATATTTGTGCAAGAAAAAGGAGAAAAAACAATGAATCAAAAACATTATTTTGCAAGTGCAAACACTGGCGCTAATTTTGTTAATTATTTTCAAAACATTTTAAAAGATGGCTTTACATATGTTATTAAAGGTGGGTCCGGAACTGGGAAAAGTCATCTTATGAAAACAATTGGAAATCACTTTTTGAAAAAAGGTTTTTCTGTTGAATTTTATCACTGTTCAAGTGATATTGAAAGTTTGGATGGTGTGAAAATTGTTGAAAAAAATGTTTTAATTGTTGATGGAACTTTTCCGCACATTCAAGATGTTTCTTGCCCTATGGTTAACGGAAAAATTTTGGATGTTGGGCAATTTGTTAGTCCAAAAATAAAAAAATATAAAAATGAAATTGAGTGTATTGTTAAAAACAAGAAAAAAGCATATGAAGATTTTTATGGCTATTTAAAGTGCTTGAACGATTTGCAAAAAATTGAAGAAAAAAATCATAAAAATTTTGAAAATTCGGTATTTTTTGAAGAAAATGAAAAAATAATTAAAAAATATGATTTAAAAAAGCAAAACAAAACTTCAAATGTTAGAGAGTTTTTTATGGAAGCCGTGCAAGAAGATGGAGTGAAAACTTTGCTTGGCTATAATGATTTTTGCAAACATAAAATAAAAAAAGATATTTTTTGTGCAAGTCAACAACTAAATTTGTTAAAAGAAAAATTGTGTGAGTTTGGTTACGATGTGGTTGTTATAAAAAACAATCTTATGCCACATCTTGTTGCTGGGTTAATTGTGGAAGAGAAAAATTTGTGTGTTTTGAATGATGTTCAAAAAATTTTAGAAGAGCACTTTTTGCAACATGATGAAATTGCGAAGAAACTTTTAATTCTTTCTTTTAAAAGTTTGAAAACAGCAAAAGAACTTCATCAAAAACTTGAAAAGTTTTATATTGAAAACATGAACTTTAAAGAAGAAGAAAAACTTACAAAAAAAGTGATTGTGGAGATTGAAAAAAACTTTTAACAAAAAGGTGTTTGATGTAAAAAAACAAAAGCAAAAATTGCTTTTGTTTTTAGTTTTTTGCAATTAGTTTTTCCATAATTTCAATTGCGTTGCTTGCTGCTCCTTTTCTAATATTGTCAGCAACAACGAACATAGACATTGCGTTTTTTGAGAACAAATCTTTTCTAACTCTTCCAACAAAAACTTCATCTCTGTTTTTTGCAATAATTGGCATTGGATAAATGTTGTTTTTTGGTTCGTCTAAAAGAATTATTCCATCATGTTCTTGAAGTGCTTTTCTTGCCTTTTCAGTGTTAAATTCTTTTTGAAATTTTGCGTAAATCGAAATGCTGTGGCAATAAGAAATTGGAACTCTAACGCAGGTTGCGTTAACTTTTATTTTTTTGCCAAGAATTTTTTGAGTTTCATTAACCATTTTCATTTCTTCTTTTGTAAAGCCGTTTTCCATGAAACTGTCAATGTGTGGCAAGCAGTTTTCATAAATATCATATGGGTAAAACTGGCTTTTGTTCCCAAGCATGTTTTGCTTTAAATCATTTAGCCCTTTCATTCCACTTCCACTAACTGCTTGATATGTTGAAAAAACAACTTCTTTTAGTGAAAAAACGCTGTCTAAAGCTTTTAGTGGAGCCATGCAAGCAATGGTTGAACAATTTGGATTTGCAATAATATTTTTGTGTTTATTTAATGCATCTTCATTCACTTGTGGAACAACTAGTGGCACATTTTTTTCCATTCGAAAAGCACTTGAATTATCGATGACAATTGTTTTGTTTTGTGCAAAGATTTTTGCGTATTTTTTTGAAATTTCACTGCCAGCCGAAAATAGGGCATAGTCAATTTTTTTGTTTAAAATATTTTCTTTTGAAAGGCTGTGGATGGTGTGAGTTTTTCCTCTAAAAACAATTTGCTTTCCTTCGCTTTTTGGTGAAGCAAACAAATATAGATTTTTTATCTTAATATAACTTTTTTCTTCCAGAACCTTTAAAAAGGTTGAGCCAACAAGACCTGTTGCTCCAACGATTGCTAAATTTATCATAGATTAAATGCGGGAGCAATTAGTTTAATTGCCTCCATCTCCTTGTTTTTATTTACTAAAAAAGAAAGTGTTGTTTCTGTTAAAATTAGGTGAGAAAAATCAATGCTGTTTTTTGTTAAAATGTTTTCAAGTTTTGTTAGAATTTGTGGGTGAGTAACAAAGCCAAAACCAACAAGAGTTAGTCTTGAAAAATTTTCAATTTTTTCAAACTTGATGTTTTGAACTTGATTTAACATTTTTTCCAACATTTTTTCATCACTTTTTTTGCAAATGAATGAAATGTTGTTGTTAATAATTGAAAACATTTCCAAGTTTTGATTTAGTTTTTTTAACATTAAAACAATTTGTGAGATGTTTTTTGTTTCAATTTTAAAAAGTGAGATGTTTTCTCTAACAGAAAGGCTTTTTGCCCCAACTTCTTCAATGTTTGTTTTATTCATAACATATGTTCCTTTTGTGTGGTCATTTTCAAGGCTTTTGCCAAGGTAAATGGTGACGCCATATTTTGTTGCAATTTCCAAAGCTCTTTCATCCAAAACTTTTGCTCCACTTGAAGCCATTTCAAGGGCTTGAAAATAACTTAATGTTTTCAGCTTTTTTGCCTCTTTAAAAAGGTGTGGGTTAACTGAACAAATGGCTTCAACATCAGTAAATATCTGGCACTTTGCGTGAAGAGATGTTGCAATTGCCACCGCTGTTGTGTCAGAGCCTCCACGCCCCAAAGTTGTGATTGAGTTTTTGCTTGAAATTCCCTGAAAACCAGTCACAACAATAACATCAAATTTTTCAAAAAGTTTGTGAATTTTTTTTGTGTTTATTTCTTTTATGAGAGCTTTTCCGTGGGTGTTTGTTGTTTTGATTTTTAATTGAAAAGCGTTTTGAGAAATTGCTTTAACGCCAATTTTGTTTAACGCCATTGCCATCAAACTTGCGGAAATTTGTTCTCCTGTTGACAAAAGTGCGTCTAACTCTCTTTTGTTTGGGAAAGAACAAATTTTTTCAGCTTTTGAAGTAAGGTTATTTGTTGTTTTCCCCATTGCTGAAACCACAACAACAAGTTTTTCATGCACAGTTTTTTTAATGTTTTTGGCAATTTTCTTAATTTTTTGAATTGAACTTAGGCTTGAACCTCCATATTTTTGAACTATCATCATTTCTTCCTTTTCTTAAAATGAAAGGGAGACAAATTTTTGTCCCCCTAAAAGCATTGTATGAAAAATTAAAATTATTTGATATATCTTTTTTCACTTTTTGAGCATTTAAAAATAAGTTGATATGAAAAAAGAATATCTAATAAAAAGACATTCTTTTGTAAACAAAAAGAATATCCAGTTAAAAGATATTCTTTTCTTTTAATATTGAAGTCCCCAAATAACCATTTTCTTGGCTTTTTTACCACAGCAAACACAAGTGTCTCCCACAGTTTCTTCGCTAAATGGCATGCAACGAGATTTTGTTCCGCCAATTTTCTTAATTTCTTCTTCACATTTTTGGTCACCGCACCACATTGCCTTAATAAAACCAGGGTGGTTTGTGATAATTTCCTCAATGTCTTTCATGTTTTTTGCAACATATGTCATTTTGTCTCTTCTTTCTGTTGCTGTTTTGAGCATGTTGTTTTGAATTTCTTCCATAAGTTTTTCAATTTCTTTGTTGATGTTTTCGCTTAATGGAATTGAAATTTTTTCGTTGGTGTCACGCCTAACAAGAGTTATCTTGTTGTTTTCAAAATCACGAGAGCCAAGTTCAACTCGAATTGGAACTCCTTCCATTTCATATTGAGCAAATTTAAAGCCTGGTGATTTGTCTGTTTCGTCCAAAATGCAAGAAATGCCACCATTTTTCATGTTATTTTCAATTTTTTTGCATAAATTTTTCACATTTTCATCTTTTCCAATTGGAATTATAACTGCTTTTGTTGGAGCGATTTTTGGTGGTAAAACAAGCCCATTGTCGTCTGCGTGGACTGCAATGATGGCTGCAAGTGTTCGAATTGAAATTCCCCAAGATGTTTGGAACATAAATTCAAGCTTGTTGTCACGGTTTAAAAACTTCATGTCAAATTGCTTTGCAAATTTTTGTCCAAAATAGTGTGATGTTGCCGATTGCAAACTAACTCCATTTTGCATAAGTGCTTCACAAGTGTAGGTGTATTCAGCCCCAGCAAATTTTTCTTTTTCAGTTTTTTGTCCAACAATCACTGGAATTGCAAGATAGTCATAAAAAAGTTTTGTGTAAATGTCAAGCATTTGCCTTGTTTCAAACTCTGCTTCTTCTTGTGTTGCGTGAACAGTGTGGCCTTCTTGCCATAAAAACTCTCTTCCACGGAAAAGTGGCCTTGTTTCTTTCTCCCAACGAACAACACTGCACCATTGGTTATAAAGTTTTGGCAAGTCACGATAACTTTTCACAATTTTTGAGTAATAGTCACAGAAAAGTGTTTCGCTTGTTGGTCTAACGCAAAGCCTGTCTTCAAGTTTTTGGTCGCCACCATGTGTTACCCAAGCAACTTCTGGAGCAAAACCCTCAATGTGTTCGGCTTCTTTCTTTAAAAGTTTTTCTGGAATTAAAACTGGCATATAAATGTTTTTGTGCCCAGTTTCCTTGAACATTTTGTCCAAAACGCCTTGAATTTGTTCCCACAAGGCATAGCCATTTGGTGCGAGGATATAAAACCCCTTAACCCCAGAATAATCGGTTATTCCTGCTTTTTGCACAATGTTTGTGAACCAGTCGGCAAAGTTTTCTTGCCTTGAAGTGATTTCTTTGTTTTTAATCATTTTTTTCTCCTAAATATGTTTTTGTGTTTTTAAATTTTTAATTAACTTTTTGTTATGTGTTTTGCGATTTTTTAAACGCAAAAAGTGCCTTAAAATTTTTAAGGCTTTTTTTGTTTAACACGGGGCATGGCATGATCGGCACCACATAGCATTTTTCTTCCTTTTGTTCTTTTGTGTTAATTATAGCAAAAGATGTTTTTGTTTGCAAGTGAAAATTCTTTTATTGTTTTTGCTTTTTATTTTGACCCCACGAGATTATCGCGTCGGGCTAAAGCCCTCCTCATAATGACGGCGTGGGGGCACTTTCTTGTCATTCTGAGCCAGAGTGTAATGGCATTCTCTCCTGTCATTCTGAGGAGCGAAGCGACGTGAGAATCCCATTGAAGGGAGTGTGGGGTCAATAAACGGTCACACCCCACGAGATTATCACGTCGGGCTAAAGCCCTCCTCATAATGACGGCGTGTGGATGGCTAAAACCACCCTTTTAAGGAAATTGTAAAAATTTGACTCAAAGGCTGGTAAACCACCCTTTTGAGGAAATTGTAAAAATTTGTCACAAATGGCTTATTTTAGTATACTTTTTTTGTGAAATGAGGTATAATAAGACTATGTAAAAAACAGGGGGTAAGTGGCAAAAAACAACAAGAAAATATAGGTTTTTTGTGACCTATATCCAAAAAAATTGTTTTTTACATAAAAATATCGCTTTTTTAATACTAATTTTTGCAAAATGCAAAATTTTATGTAAAAAAAGTGAAAAATTTAGCAAAAAATGCTGAATTTGCAAAAAAATGTGCAAAAAAATTGTAAAAAAATGTGAAAAACACATTCCTTTTTGCATTTTATGCACACGCACGCATGTGTGTTTGAGATAAAAATACTTACAAGTTTGTTTTTAGCCAAGTCACACAAAACATCAAAAAAATTTTTTAAAGATTGTTTTTTCAAAAATTTTAAATCAAGATGCGTGCAAAATCACAGACAAAAAATTAAGGGGTTAAAAAATGTCTAATCAAAAAAGTTTGAAAAAGTTCATAGCACTGCCAATCATTTTTATGGCAGTTGTTATGGCTGTGGTTTTTGGATTTGCGTTTAAACAAAACAGTGCAAAGTCAAAAACTGAACTGATGGTAAATCAAACGGAGGTGGCAACCAATCTGGCTCTTAGTGAAGCGGAAGAAGTTTCCTATCCAATTTTGCAGCGCTATGTTCGCTTAACAGAAAGTGAGGTGAGCCCAAGCCTAAGTTACGACTCATCAAAACTCGATGTAAGCGGAGTGCTCACAGTAACTGAGGTTGGAAGATATTATGTCACCTTCACACCAAAAGAAGGTTACAAGTGGGCTCAAAGCGAAGAGTTTAACAACATTGCTGGAACTCAAGAGCCACTTGAACTTTTCTATGAGGTGCACACAGATAGCCTAGACGACGAGGAATATTTGTTCTACCCTCAAATCGAAAAGTCAAACTTTACAGCAAATGGGAATAGTGTGTCTATTCCAACTTTTGCATATACTGGCAAAAACATAACCCCACAACTATCAGGCTTTTTTGAAGACAAAATGGAAATGTTTGGCGACACCTTTGCGGTAAACCCAGGCTTATACTCAATTTATGTTCGCCCAAGATTAGACACAAGCATGTATTATTATTGGGAAGCCCCAGACTATTCACAAAACGCAATTGAACTGCAATATCGCATCGCTTCAAACGGCTATAACATAACCCTTGCAAATTCAGACTACACATATTCGGGCTCTGTTATTGAGCCAGAAATGGCAGTAACATATGCAACAACAACTTTAACAAAAGACACAGACTACACTGTGTCTTATGAGACCCTAAGCGGTTCAACATGGTCTGCAATAACATCTCCAACAAATGTTGGAACCTACCGTGTTAAGGTTACTGGAAAAGGCAACTACACAGGAACTGCTTATTCAGGGAACTACACAATTTCAAGAGCATCAACAGCAAAGCCAACCCTTAAATATAACCCAATTTACACGGGAAATCAAATCACAATAACAACTGCAACTGCCACCAGTGCAACATATTTTAATAACTATGGAACAGATTATGTTGGAACAAATAAGCGTTTCACAGTTTCAGGAACTCAAAGTGCAACGGCTGTGGGAAAATACACTATAACATTCATTTTAAATGCTAACTGGAAATGGAGCGATGGTTCAACTTCAAACTGGGATTACACATGGACAATTTTGCCAGTTTATAGTGGTGGTACTGGAACGGAGAGTAATCCTTTCCTTATTTCAACATTTAATGACTGGAAGTTGTTGCGTGATTATTCATGGTCCTTTTTAAATGTTACACAAAATCAGTTTTACTTCAGACAGACTGCTGATATTGATATGCTTAATGAGAGCACCAGAGGTGTGTCTACTTACAGTAAACTTTACTACAATGGTGCAAATCATGTGATGAAAAATGTTAAAATAACAGAGTATGCTGAATATGCTGCATTATTTACAAGAGTAGACGGTGGTTACATAAAAAACCTTGGTATAGAAAATGGAACCATCACTGGTTCTGCAACTGGTAGCACTGGTTCAATAGGTGCCATGATAAGTGGAACAATAATTGAAAATTGTTATAACAAAGCAACTGTTTCAACTGGGGCATGCATTGGAGGTATTGTTGCAAGGCAAACATCTGGTCAAATTGTGAATTGTGCAAACTACGGTGCCGTATCCTCTGGTTCTACAACAAATTCTTTAAGCAGCCAAGGCGTTGGGGGAATTGTTGGTTATGTTAACAGTGCTAAAATCACTGGAGCTTATAATAGCGGTTCAGTTTCTGGTGGCGGAAATGTTACCAATGTTGGAGGAATTGTTGGTTATCTTTCGGCAGGAACAGGACAAGTTTCAAGTCAACTTGTTAACATAGGTTCAGTTGCTGGGGCAAGTAGTGCTTCAGTGTCAACAAGTGTTGGAGGAATTGCGGGATATACAAGTGCAGTAAATGTTGGAACTGCATATTATAACA
>CAMPBB010000009.1 GCA_946635125.1 uncultured Clostridia bacterium | reverse complement strand
TGTTTGTGTGTTTAAAAACATAAAACAAAAATGCAACAAAAGTTGTTGCATTTTTTTATGTTAATTCTCTTGTTGTTTTTGTTGAGGGCAAAACTTTTCCACAAAAGTTTTTTGGAATTTGTGAGTGGGGGTATTTTATGAAAACTCTTTCGTTTTCTTCAAATTCCAAAATGCCTTTTTCTTTTTCTTTTTGGCGAATTAAAGCGTAACCCTCTTTTGCATTACCAAGGCTGTTGTAAATTCCAACAACTCTAATTGTTTTTCCGCTTTCAATTTCTTCTTTTGTTTTTCTTCGAATGCTGTAATCAATTCCTTGTGTGATTTCTCTAAAAGCTTTCTTTAATTCCAAAACAAGAGATTGTGTTTGCTTATTTGTTTGATCCAAACTTTTGTCTCCCACCAAAAGTGCTGAATCGTTGTTTTTTCCACAAAACACAATTTGTTGTTTTATGCCAAGTGTGGTGAGATAATCTAGGTTTGTTATTTGTTTGGACTCATTGTCTGTTAGCAGTTCTCCAAACAAAATGTTTGCTGCTTTGTCTGTTGTGATGTAAAGTTTCCCAACAACATAGTCTTTTATGATGTAATATCTTTTTTCTTGTCTTTGTTTTATATCGTCCACAATTGTCATATTTGCTCCTTTGCTTTTGCTGTTAGATTGTGAGTGCTCTTTGATTTGCAATTTTGCATTCTTCAAAAATTAGGTTGTTTGCTTTTTTGCAAAAAGTTTTAAGTTCTGCTCTGTTTGAAACTTCTTTTTTAAGGTGTGGAATTGGAAGTTTTGAGTTATTCCACTTTTTATATTTTTTTAATTCAGTTAAAAAAGTGTTTGCGTGCCAAAAAATTTGATGAGTTGTGAATTCGTTTTCGCCTTTTTGTGTGTTTACAAAATTTTTAATTTTGCTTGCATTCCCATCGCCAACAATTTCTTGAAAATTTATTTTTTCAATAAGGCTGTGATTGCTGTTAAATTCAACAAGAAAAACATTGCTTGACTTAAAAACGGGTTTTTGTTGATTTTCCTCATAGGTGTTCACAACCAAAAAACCATATTTTTTTAGTTCTTCATTTTGGTTTATTGATAACTCAACATAATCTTTTGCTTCACTTTTCATAAAATTTTTCCTTTCGTCTTCCAATTTTATTTTATCATGCCCATTATTTTTTGTCAAGGTGCAGGAAAACTTAAAAGCAATGTTTTGCAAAAAATAACCACAAAAAAATGATAAAAACATTGTTTTTTATGTTCAAAAGCAAGCAAACAAAAATTATTGCAAAAAAGTAATGAAAAATAGTGTTAAAAAATTGTGTTTTTTCCTTTAAATAACGGCGTTTTAAGTTTGTGTTATATATTTAAAAAATATATAAATATGCTCATTTCTTTTGACTTTTAAAGTCTAAATTTGTTAAAATTTAAGTGTTATAAAAATATGCAAAATTCACATTATAAAAAATAGGAGTTTATTATGGTGGCAAAAATTAGAAGAACATTTTTATATGTTTTAACATTGCTAGCAGTTTTTGTTATGGCAATGTTTTTGGGTTCTTGTGGAAACCCAAGAAAAGGAATGATTATTGACATGAGCTTGGTGTCAACTGAAAAAGTGATAACCTATGATGCTGATGGCAATGCTTTTTTGTCGCTAACAAAAGAGCTTGATGAAAATGGAAATTTAACAAATGCTGGAAAAGCGGAACTTAAAATTTCTGTTTTAAAGGGTGGAAAAAATGTTTTAAGAACAATTAGCGCTGAATCCAGCGATAGTGCAAAAGTTGGAGTTAGTTATTATTATAACGAAGACGAAAAAGCGACTCATGTGTTCTTGGAAGCAAATGGAGCAACATCAGATTCAGCAAGCACATATGTTAATTTTGTGTCTGATGAAAACTCAAATCTTTTCAAAAGACTTTATGTTCGTGTTGATGAAAAAGCCACCACAATGAATTTTGCAAACAACATTGAAACTTGTGAAGACCAAAACAAGAATATTGTTTTAACAAATATTGGAATTTTTGAAGACACACCATTTCACATGATTACAAACAAAATTTTTAAGTTTGGACCAAATGGGGCGGTTACACCAAATCTTTCTTATGGCGTTAAAAATCTTGTGGGTTATTCTGACGGCGGTGAAATTGTTTACAGCACAAAAGCAACTGCCCCAGAAAATGCGTTAAAAGAAAATATGACCGTGACTGGGAAATATGCTGATGGAACAGATTACACAGCAATTGAGTTTAGCACACAAAATGTTGATGACAAAACAAACAACATTTTTGTTAAAAGATTTAGAATTCCAGTTTATGAAAGTTTGAGTTCCAGCAGTTTGAGTGTTTTCAAAACTGATAGTGTTGCAAGTGATGTTTTAATTGAAACACTTTATGAAGAAGTTTTGATGCCAATAAATCTTGCTGGTTATGTTGGTTTTTATGTTCAAAAGGTTGAAGATGGAAAAACTGAATATGTTTTGGTAACAAACGAGAATATGAATTCTGTTGGCATTATTCTTGGCGTAACAAAGGCTTACAAGAAAGCTGACATTGACTCACAAATTGTTTTCATTAACAACAAAAACAACGAAATGGCAACAATTTCTTTAGGGCTTGAACCAGCAAACGATGGAATAAGCTATGCTTATCTTTTGGATGAACCAGATGGCTCTTACACAATTTTAAATCCGCAAACCCAAGGGCTTACTCGTCAAAGTGCATATTACGGAAAATACATAAAACAAAATGGCAAATATGTGTTAATTAGTGAAAGCAACTTTAACAGTTTGAATATTGTTGTTGGCAGAACGCCAGCTTATTCATATTCCAGAACAATAACGGTTTCTCAAAACACAAACATGAATGGAGAAAAGTTAAACTCATTCACAATAACTGGTTGGAGAGAAAGTTTGTCTGGAACAAAACTAACATTTTATGCTTCATATGATGGATTTTTAAGAGATGATGACATAACAGTTATTCCAACAGCACAAAAAACAATTTTGGTTAAGGTTGTGAACCTTCCAACAACACTTTATGTTAACGATAAAGGCGTTTCTTACACAGTTGTTACAAATGATGACAAAACTCCAAAAACTTCATTTGGTTCACTTGAAGAATTTTGGGGCGAAGATGGAAGTGGTTTATATTATTATAGGGCAGGAGAAAATGTTAACACTTATTCTTATGTTTTGATAAACAAAAGCTATTACAGCACAACATCAAAACAAATTTTTGTTAATGGAAATTGGTTTGACCTTGATTATTCAAATCTTGATGGAACACCAGTGTTTGAAGAAGCAACTCAAGAAATTGCTGTTTTTGATGTTAACGCAGAGGCTCAAGAGCAAAAACTCTATGTTGAACTTGGTGGTTTTTCAAGAGGATATGATGGTTTTTATGTTTACGCAGACTCAAATGAACTTGCAAAAAATGGCGAGCGTTACAAAAACTATGTTACGATTTTGAACGCTTTAAGGTTATATCAAAACGGAACGCCTTATGTTCTCATGAATGAAATTGACGGCGTTATGAATTACACAAAATTAGAATTTTTGAGTGGAACAAATTTGTTTATTTCTGCCACAACAAACACAAGCCTTAATGGAGAAATTCCAATTGTTGTTGAAGCAAAACACAACAGCGGTAAAAAACTTTTAAGAAAAATTGTTTTAAGATTTGCACAAGGAATTGAGGAAATTTCTGCAACAACAACAAAGGTTGTTGATGGAACTGAAACAGAAGTTGAGGTTACAAAAGAAGAAGGAATAACTTTGTTTATTCCAGCAAACCAAGACATGAATGCTCAAAGCCTTCAAAGTGAAATAAGACTTTCAGTTTTGCCATTGGGGTCAGCAACTTACACAAGCCTTGTTGATGGAAAGCTTCAAACATATTTAAGTGTTTCAATTGATGCTGGAGAAAATAAAACCATTGCTGAAGTTGGTTATGTTGGTGATGATGGCTTTGTTAACAATCAAATCAATCCAGATAATTTAAGTTTTGTTGTTCGTGGCTTAAAGTTTGGAAGCACAAAAGTTGCTGTTTCCGCACAAAATGGTGCAAAGTTTGTGTTTAATGTTAAAGTTGAAGAAGTTGTTTCAAACATTGTTATAAATGCCGACCCTTCAACAATTCCAGCAAACACTTTTTGGGATAATAAAGAAGTTTTGGGTAAACAAACTTTGTCTTCAATGATGATTCCAGAAAATGTTTCAAACCTTGTTTTAAATGTTTCAGTTTTCCCAGAGAATGCAAAAATTTTAAACGCTGAAAGATATTACATCACACAAGACGAATTCGTGAAAATAAATTCAGAATCTGGCGATAACAGCTTTTTAACAAAAGTTTTCTTAAATATGACAAATGACCCTTCAAAAGAAGAGTTAACATATCTTGACGGAATTGACACAACTGTTGATAGAAATATTATTGTTAACAAAAACACAAACAAAAAATTCACAATAACAACAACTCAAAGAAATTATGAAAAAGAGAAAAACACAACATATGTTTTTGTTGCGTTTGTTTACTCTGATGAAAATGGTGAAAACAAAATTTTGTATCAAACATTTGACCTAACTCTTTACAAAGCAATTTCAAAAATGGTTTACAAAAATGGTGATGTTGAACTCACCGATGTTTCATTAACGCTTTTGGCAAACTCTTCACTTGGAAACAACAACCCTTATTTAACAAGTCAAATGTCAACAACTCTTGGTGTGGACATAAGTGAAAATGGAACAAATGTTGATGTGTCACAAGTTTTGTGGTATTATGTTGACAGCGATGATTCCATTTTAACTGGTGGTGTTCAAGCACAAGATGGTGGCATTGTGGCTGGAAGAGTTAAAATGTTGCCTGTTGCGGAAACATCACAAACAACAGGTCGTCAAAAAAGTGTTATTGGTGTGTTTGGTGGAAATTCTGGCGTTATTGTTGAAGATTCTTGGGTTCCACAAGACCTTAAAGAAGCAATTGCTTCAAGACAATACACTTTTATTGTTGGTGAGGAAGTTTTGATTGAATCAACAGCCTTAACAGCAGCAGACAACACAAGCGTAACTCAAAAATTGAGAGCGTGTGTTTTGGATGTTAATGGCGTTGTTCACATTGTTAAGTTCACAATAACTGTTCAACAAACAGTTTTGGTTGAAAAACTTAATGTTTATGATTATGATGAAGACAGTGGAATATATTTTGAAACCTCACAAAAAATGAGTGTTTTGCCTGCGGGTGAAGATAGGCTTGCAAGGCAAAACTCAAATCAGGAAAATGATGTTGATGGCACAAGTCAAAAAGAAGACATCAATGTTTCAATTCAATATTCAGCAACTTTGCCAACCGTTCCAACACTTGAATATATTATGTTTGACGCAATTGTTGATGAAAATGGAAAATGGGAAATTGATGAAAGTGTTTCTTCAAGAAAAACATTTAGTAGTTCAAGTGTTTGGCTTGGTTACAACGAGGCGTTAAACAAATATTTTGTAACTCCAATTGGTGCGGGAAACACAATTTTATATGTTATTCCAAGAGACCAAATGATTATGCTTAATGAAGAAATCACAGCAGCAAACATTAAAGCTGTTTTGGGTGCGATTAAAAATAGTGCTGTTATCAAAGAATTTCACATCACAGTTGCAGATGGTTACAAAACTTACATAAGGCTTTCAAACCAAAATGATTTTGAAAAACTTGCAAACAATGAAGAGGCTTGGGATAAAAACTATTATGTCACAAATGATATAGACATCAGTAGGGCAAATATTGGAGTTATTGGAACAGACAAAGTGCCTTTCTCTGGAAAACTTGTTTCAATGCCAATTGTGAGAGTTGAAAACTATAACGCATTTATTGTTGATGGAAAAACATATTATGTTACAATTGAAGAAAACGCAATCACTGGAAACTCAACAATCATCATTAAAGATTCCGAAAGCGAACAAATTCTTATCCCAGAAATAGAAAACGGCAAAACTGTTTACACTTTTGATGGAGCAAACAAATATGCTCTTGTTGATGAAAAACTTGTTAAATATAGTGGAGAACAAGTTGTTGAAGAAATTCCAATCATTCGTGAGTCAAAACAAACATCAATTTTGCCAACTCACACAATTTATGGCATAAAACTTAACGACACAACAAATGGCGTGTCAAACATAAAAACAACAGAAGAGAAATTATATAGTTATTATGGTTTGTTTGGAGTTTTGGCTGGAAACATTGAAAGAGTTGATTTTAGGTTTGATGAAGTTAATTTGGAATCAGTTTTGGATGCGAGCAGTTATTCAACAACAGTTTATGTTGGAGCTCTTGCTGGAAAAGTTTTAAAAGCTTTTGAAAGCTTTAAAACTTATGAGACAATTGAAGGATATTATGGAAAATATGTTTTTGTTGGCAGTGACCCAGTTGAAGTGAATGAACAAAACGCAAGTGTTCTTTTGGAAGGGTGGTATGATGGTTTAAACAAAACCTACACACGCCCAGCATATTTTGCACCAAGTTTGATTGGAGTTCAAATTCAAGTTAAACAATTTAACAGTTCTTTAACAAGTTCTGGAGCAGTGTTTACAGTTTATGTGGGAGCCATTGGACAAAATGGAACTGGAAGAATTGAAAACATTGAAACAAATTTTGTTGCTCAAATTTTGGCTCAATCACCACAAATCAAAATGACTTTGGGTGGATTTGTTGGTTTGAATGACGCTGGCTTTAACAGTGTTTATGCAAACACAAACATAGTTTTAAATTCTGGTTGTGGAAACGGATTTGTTGTTGGTGGTGTTGTTGGTGAAAACAACGGAAGTATTTCAAACATTTCTGCAAGCGGACAAATTGCACTAAATGGAACATTTTCAAATGAAATTTTTGCTGTTGGTGGGCTTTGCGGTTTTTCAACAGCAAGCATATCTTTTTCTCAATCAAGCGTTGCTTGCCAAGGTGGACAATATGTTGGTGGGCTTGTTGGCTCAATGAATGGTGGACTTATTTTGGGTTCAAGTTATTCAATTTATGATGGCACACAATATGGCTTGTTTAGTTATCAAAACGCAAGCGCTGTTGGTGGGCTTGTTGGTCTTTTGCAGAGCGCTCAAATTGAAGAAAGTTATGTTATGGCATACACAAGTGAAAGCAACATTAACCTTTATGGAAGGAATTTTGTTGGTGGGCTTGTTGGAGAAGTTCAAGGAAACTCTTCACTTAAAAAGTGCTTTGTTTCTGCTGGCATCAACGGAGCAAAAGTTGGAGGACTTGTTGGAAGAAATAACACTCAATCTGGCGAAATCCTTACAATTGAAAACACTTTTGTTAAAGGGAAAATTGTTTCACAAGCAGACACAAATGGAGTGTTTGTTGGCGGACTTTTGATTGGTGCTGACGAAGCTGGGGCTTTATCTAACATTTCAAAAACATATGTTTCAGCACAAAGTTACAAACAAGAAGTTCTTGTTCTTACTCCGGTTTTGATGGATGCAAATGGAAGTTTTGCTCCTAATTGTGGAGTTTATGTTTTAAACACTTCATTTAAAAACAGTGATAATGAAAAAGATTATATTACTGCACTAAGTTTGGAAGAAATGAGGGTTCAAACAGAAATTGAAGGAACAACATTTTTCAAAAATCCAAACATGGAAGCACTTGGTTTTTATCAAGGCATTGTTTACTCGCAAATTGCAACTCCAACAACAGTGGACGCATATGTTGGACATTATGTTTTGATTGACAGCAGTTATGTTCTTGTTGATGATGAAAACAAAAACAGCCTTGAAATAACAGCCGGAACAACAAAGGCATATGATTTGAATTCTGGCGATGACATGGCTTGGACTGTTGGAGAGCAAAATGATGGTGAGCCAATATTAAGAGGGCTTTTCCCAACAATTCCTCAAAACATCAACGCTCTTGAAAAAGATGACTTACCACAAGGCGTTTATGCCTTATCAAACAATCAAGTTGTTGTTTCATTAAGTGATTATTATGAAGCAAATGGCAACAACTTAACAATGAGTTTGGCAACACTGTTTAAGCTTCAAATTCTTCCAAACAAAGATGGAAGCATTGAACTTGTTAACTCAACAGAAGATGAACTTGCAATAAGTGAATTAAGGAAAATTTGGATCAATGTTTCAAACACAAATAGTTCTGTTTTGGAAACATCTTTAAACAACCTTTATGACTTAAAACTCATTTTAAGCGGAAACACTGGAACTTCTTCAATCACAATTAAATGTGCTCAAAACCCACAAGCACAAATCACACTTGATGTTTGTGTTGTTGAAGGTTTTGATGACTTTAAGATTTTTGACTCAGAACAAAATTATGTGACGGGTGAAGATGGAGTTATCACTGTTAACAAGAATTTGGTGCTAGTTCAAGAAAGGCTAAGCAAAGCACTGGAAGTAACTTACAATCAAAACAAAAAAATAATTGATGCCGATGGAGGCGTTTCAATTGCCAGCACACAAGTTTTAAATCCATTAAACCTAAATGCTGGATTTATGATTGAGTTTAAAGAAGGTTATTTTGCTTTTAATGGTGATAAATTTAAACAAGTTTTGAAAAATGGAAACATGATTCAAAGAACTCAAATTTTGCAAGAATTTATTGATGGCTCTTTTGACGAAGAAATCATAAAATCATATTACCCAACAAACAATGTTAAAGTAACAGAAACAGAAGATTATTACTTAATCACAATTGATGATTACAATTATGCAAAAATCAACAAAAAGCCATCTTATAATGAAATTGCAACACCACAAAACGCTGATGACTATGTTGGCAAATATGTTTTAAGTGGTGATGATTATGTTTTGGTTACAGCTGGAAACGCAAGTCTTTTAAACATTACTGCTGGAACAACCAAAGCGTTTACTGTTACTGAAAATGAAACTTTTGTTTATGCTTTTGTTGAAAGCTTGAAAAACATAACAATTTTTGCTCAAAGTGTTGGCTCTGAAAAAGAAATCACTGTAACAAAATATTATGTGTTTGAAAATGCTTCACAAAAAGCACCAGTTTTGCTTTCACAAAACTTCAAACTTTTTGTTAAGGTTTATTCTGGAATTCAAGATTTGTGGGTTGAAGGGGTGGACAATTTAACAGACATGGGCAACCTTTCCCCAACTGGAACATTTAAAAGTGAAATAACTTTTAATTCAGATTCAAACATAGACAAAGAGTTTGGAACAAACATGAAGTTGTTTGTTTTAAACACAAAAACAATTCACGCATCAAACACAGTTGTTTATGATGAAGATGGGCTAAACCCACAAGTTTTTGCAACAATTAAATCTTATTATGGCAAATATATTAAATTTGGTGATGAATTTGTTTTAATCACAGAACAAAACTCAAGCTTAAGCCCAGATGGCTTAACATTAACTGTTTTTGATGATGGCGAAGAATTGGTGTTCACATATGATGCTGAAACCAAAGAAAAAGAAATTCAACCAAATCACTTAAACAAATTTATTCCAAATGTTATAAACACTTTAAATGGCAACAATGAAATTGTGTGTCAAGAGTTTTCATTTGCCTTAATGCAAAGTTATTACAAAACTCTAAACAGTGTTTTGGTGTTTAGACTTGAAGTTGAGAACGCAGACGAAATGAAAACAATAACAAAATCTGTTTACTTTAAGTTCTCCCCAGAAAAAGCAACAATTTTGCCAGAAGAAGGAGTTAAGCATTTCACTGATGCCGACCTTGAAGAAGGTGACGGAACAATGTCTTCAAACTACTTAACAAACTCTGGTGTTATTCCAACAGACAAAATTCTTGCAGGTGACTATGGATTATTGCAAATTGTTTTGGAACCAGAACATGGATTGTTTGATTCCTTAACAGTGACTGGAACAGGAAGCAATGGAGACAAAATTAGCTTTATTCAAAGAGTTAAAGAAGTTATAACCTTAAAAGAAAATGACAAAGTTGTGAACAGAACAAGATATTATCTCTTTGATGGTGTTAGCCAAAAAGAGAATGGAGAAATTGTTCCACAAGCTGTTTCAAATTATTATGACGGAACAGTTAGTTTGATGCTTAACACAACAAAAGTGTTTAACCTCACAAGCACAATTTCAGAAACAACATTTAACTCAAAAGAAAGTTGGGAAAGTGCTGAAAATGAACACAAATATTATTATCTTGAAAAAGGTAATTACATAAAAGTTAATAGTGACAACTTTAAAACAGACACCTCAATGTTTGAACTAGTTTTTGGAGAAAAAATTATCGATAACTTTGATAGTCTTGACGGATTCTTCTTTAAGTATGAACAAAATTACATAAAGATTAACAACCTTTCTTACATCAATGAAAGCACAAGGGCATTAAAAGTTACTGATGAAGTGTTTGATTATGATGGAAACATTTATCTTCAAACTCTTATTGCAAAACAAACAACAACAGCAACAAACTTTGTTATTGACTCACAAATCACATATGACGGTGAAACAAAGAGATATCAAAAAACATTGCAAGTAGACACAAGCGTTGCTCTTTCATGGGGATATGACAAAACTGTTGAAAATCCAGATTCATTTGTGATTGAAGCCTACATTGCAAAAGGCACACAAAACACAGGGCTTCACATCAATCAAGTTGGAACATTTGACTCAATAAGTAACCCAGAGA
>CAMPBB010000008.1 GCA_946635125.1 uncultured Clostridia bacterium | reverse complement strand
TATTTGTGGCGGATTTTTAATTTGCAAAAATTTTTCTTAAATTTTTCAAAAAGCACTTGCAAAATGCGAACATTTGTTCTATAATTTTATATAAGGTGGTGGTTGACGGTGGAAGGAATAAGATGTTATTTTGTTATTGATATGAAGTCATTTTTTGCATCGGTTGAGTGTGCTTTAAGGGGGCTTGATGCCAAAAGCACAAAACTTGTTGTTGCCGACAGCACAAGGTCTTTGAAAACAATTTGTTTGGCAGTTAGCCCAGCAATGAAAGCACTGGGGGTTAAAAATAGGTGCAGGCTATTTGAAATTCCACAAAACATTGAATATATCATTGCACCACCACAAATGAAAAAATATATTGAATATGCTTCTTTAATTTACAAAATTTATTTAAACTATTTTGACCCAAAAGACATTCATGTTTATTCAATTGATGAGTGTTTTATTGATGTTACATCATATTTAAAGTTATATAACATCACTGCAAGAGATTTTGCAAAAAAACTTATGAATGAAATTTGGGAAAAACTAAAAATTCCATCTTCTTGTGGAATTGGAACAAATTTATATCTTGCAAAAATTGCACTAGATATCACCGCAAAACACTCAAAAGACGCAATTGGTTTTCTTAGCGAACAAAAATTTAAGAAAGAACTTTGGCACCACAAGCCATTAACTGACTTTTGGGGAATTTCAACTGGAATTAGTGAAAGGCTTAAAAAACATGGAATTGAAGATATGTGGTCTATTGCACATTTCGACGAAGATGTGCTTTTTGATGAATTTGGAATTAACGCAGAACTTTTGATTGACCACTCAAAAGGAGTGGAAACTTGTTTGATGGAAGACATAAAAAGTTACAAGGCAAAGAGCAATTCTTTTTCAAGTTCTCAAATTTTGCCATGTGCATACACAAAAAGTGAAGCAAAAATTGTTTTGAATGAAATGCTGATGGAAGGTTGCTATCGTCTTGTGTCACAAAACAAAATTGCAAAAATTCTTCACATTTTTGTTTCTTTTGAAGACAAAACGCTTCCGCCAATAAAAAAAATGAAAAGGTTTGATGTGCCAACCAATTTGCCATCAGTTATTGAAAAGGAAGGGATTAAGCTCTTTGATGAAATTTGTGAAGACAAAAACATTCGAAGGCTTGGCTATGATTTTTCTGAAATTTTGGATTGCCATAATGTTCAAGCAAATTTTTTTACTGATTATCAAAAAGAAGACAAAGAAAAAAATCTTTTAAAAACAATTGTTGCTTTAAAAAATAAATTTGGGAAAAATGCAATTTTGCGTGGAATTGACTTTGAGGAAAAAGCAACCCAAAGAGAGAGAAACAAACAAATTGGAGGTCACAAAAGTGGAGAGAATTAAAATGCCAAGAAAAAATAGGGCAGCACAGTTTGCGCCTTTCAATGCATTGAAAGGTCTTCAAGAAAGTTTGAGAGAAAGAGAGTATGAACAAGAAAAAACATTAAAAAAGGAATTAACAGAAGAAGAAATTGAAAATCTTGAAAAAACTTTTTTAAAGTTAAAAAACAAAGATTGTGTTGAAGTTTTGTTTTATGATAAAAAAGATTTACACTATAAAACTGTTTGTGGAGAGTTAAAAATTTGCAATAGCACAAAACAAATGGATGTTGTTTCGGAAGATGAAAAAACCACTCACATAAATTTTGAAGATATTTTAACAATAAAACTTAGAAACAAAAATCTGCCAATTTAAATGGCAGATTTTTTATTATGTGTAACGCTCAATCAAATATTGCATAAATTCTTCTGTGATAAGCCCTTTTGCAAGTGAAACTTTCAAGTATTTGATTGGGTATAAGTTAAACTCTTCTTCTGTTAAAAGTTCTTTAAAGTCATCATATTCAAACAAACCATATTCATTAATGCATGATTGTTTGTCGGCGTCATCATATTTTAAGTTTTCATCAAATTCAAACATATTAAAGAGCCCAGAAATTCCACCTGGAATTGAAAGCATATTGTCAACAAAATAGTTTAGGTGATATTTTGTAACCAAACTATAACAATCTGTTATCTCTTGGCTAACAAAAGCGTTTTCCAAAACAACAATTTCAAACTCATCTGTGCTGTTTTCTTTTACTGCAAAGAAGTGATGACCAACATAGTTTGAAAAGTCATCTTCGTGAATGTAAACATATTTATTTAGGTCTATGTCAAAATAAGCATGTTCATAAATCATTTTTGAAGTTTTTCCGTTTGAGAAAACAAGATTAACAACATTATATGTTGAAATTCCATCATGTTCAATAAAGTTTATGTCTTGTGTGTCGAATTCTCCTGTTTCGTGGTTGTAAATCAAAAGTTTGTCATCAAGAGTTAAATCTTCAACATTTTTTTCTGTTCCATCAGAAAGCATGACTTTGGTTCCAGATGCAACGCAGAAGCCACCACCATCTGATGATGATGTGAATGTGATTGTCACGGCTTTGTTTGGCATTGTGAATTGATATTTTGAATATTCAGAAACAGTTGTCACAGAAATTGATTCACTTCCCTGTGTGGTTGCGGCAGAACATCTTGCATTTTTGTAACCAGATTGAGCAGAAACTGTTATGTTAACAGTTGAGTTTGCTGGGATTTTTGTTCCAGAACTTATTGTTTTTGTTTCAGATTTAAAGGTGTATTGAACAGTTTTGTCAACATATGAACCATATGAGCCATTTGAAAAGGTTACTGCATAACGCTTAACAAACATTGTTAAATTAACATTTTCAACGCCTTCAAACAAACTATATGGAAGAGTGTCGTTTGGACTATATGTGTTGTTTTGTGAGTCTTTATAATAATCAAATTCATCGCCATCTGGCAAAACATAAGGTGTTTCTGTTCCAACATAAGTGATGTTTAACAAAGTGTTAAATTCATCATAAACATAAACTCCCTTATATTGAACATCGCAAGCTGTTAAATATCCTTTTGTGTCTGGAAGGTCAACATGCGCATAAGAGTTGTCTGTTTTTGTTGGGTCATAAGTTGTTCCAAATCCACCAACAAGATTTAAAGAATTTGTGAACATGTTTTGTGAATTTTGAACTTGTGTTGAAACCCAAAGGTTGCTAACTCGAATTGTTGTAATGTTTGGCATACTGTAAAACATTTCTGCCATGTTTGTGCTGTTTGATGTGTCAAACTTTGAAAGGTCAAGTTCAACCATTCCACCACCAGAAAACATTTTTTCAAAAGTTTGAGCTTTGTCTGTTGTTATGTTGTAAAGGTTTAAGTTTTCAAGGCTTGAACAGTTTTGAAACATTTGTGAAAAGTCGATGGCATTTGTTGTTGAAAAGGATGACAAATTAAGGTTTGAAAGTTGCGAGCAGTCTGCAAACATTCCACTTAAATTTGTAACTATTGTTGTGTCAAAACTTGTTGGAGCAAGGGTTGTTAAAGACGAGCACCCCTTAAACATTTGCTTCATTGTTGTTGCACTTGGGGTTTTCACTGAAGACAAGTTTAATGTTGTTAAAGATGAGCAACCATAAAACATTTCTTCAAAGCCTGCAACATTTGTTGCTTCAAAACTGTTTACATTAAGTGAAGTAAGGCTTGAACAGTTTTTAAACATTGAGTTCATTGTTTCAACATTTGGTGTTTTATAGTGAGTGCTGTCAAGTGAAGAAAGGGAAGAGCAGTTTAAAAACATGTTTTTTGTTGATTGAGAAAGGTTTGTGGAAATGTTTTCGCTGTCAACAATTTGAGCAAGATTTGTGTCGCCAGCAAACATGTTTTCATTTGAAATGCTTTCAATACTGTTAAAGTTTCTAAATTCAACACTTTCAAGTGCTGAAAAATTTTCAAACATGTGAGAACAGTCACGAGAAGCAATCAAACTTTTGCTTAAAACATACATAATTGAATTTGTGTCATCATAAAAAAGCCTGATGTTTGCATTTTGTGTTGCGTCAACATTTGTGTGCGAATCTGTGTCCCAGTTATATGTTGTGCCATAGGTTTCATCATCCCATGAATCAAAAATGATTTGTCTTATTGTGTTGTCTTCCTGAGAATATGAACTAACGCTTGAATTTGCTTCTTTTTTCATGGCAAGGTTTAGTTCATTTCCATCAACAAGAAAACAATATGGAGAAATAAATGAAATTGTGTATTCAGTTAACGCTCCAACACCACGAGCAGCAAAAACATACATGAATGATGTTATGGATATGATTGTTACAAACATAACAATGTTTAGAGTTAGCCTTAACTTTTTAAACATATGCCACCCGTCCTTTTTTTTGATTTTTCACCATTTTATGGATTTTTTGGAGTTTTTCTTCCAAGAATTTTTCTTCTTGTTTAATTTTTTGTTTTTCTGTGTGGTAATATTTTGCAATTTCTTTTATGTCTTCACCTGCATTAAATCTTTCTTCGCAAATTTGGTTGAGTTTTAACAATTTTTTAATTGGAAGCAAGAAAATTTTTCTTTTTGTCACATGCTTTTTAATTGCATCAGGCTCTTCGCCGTCTGGCCACAAAAGGGCAACATATTCTTTTATTTGGTCCTCGTTTGCTTGTTCCAAAACTTTGTATTTTGTTTTTGTGTCCATTCTGTAACCAATTTTAAATTTAACGCAAATTGTGTCTGTTATTTTTCTCTTTTGTTCAACAACATCCATTTCAAGAACAGAAAGTTCAAGGTCCAAAATAACAGAATGCAACAAAATTGCAACAATTAAAACAAGCGGCACAATCAAGAACACAGCAAAACCAGTGCTTGTTCCAAGGAAACTAATTGTTTTTAACATGGCTTGACCAAATGAAGATTCATCATAAATTCCCAAAATCATTTCTTCACTAATAAACCAACCATCTTTGCTTGCATTTGCTGAGCCTTGCGTTTTAAACCAAAGTTTTTTGTTTTCGTCTTCATAAATGTTTGTTATATGGTGAAAGGTTAGCATTGCGCCATTTCGTCCAGCTTCAGCAATTTCTTTTGAATGAAAACCCAAAATGTGATGTAACTCAATCTTGGTTTTTGTTGGTTTGTTTTGAAGGTTCGTGATTTCGTGTTTTGAAACGGAGTGATATTTTAAGTAGTTTTTAGGCCAAGCATAGAAAGCAATTTTGTCACCTTTTTTCAGTGTTTTTGGGTCAACTGGGCAAACTGCAATTTTATCTCCAATGTTAAATCCACTTGGAAACTCTTGTCCGTCAATAACAATTTTTTCACTTGTCATGCTTCCACTTGAAACTTGAAGAGCGCTTCTTCCCAGCAAACAGTTTGGAGTTTTGTTTGAGGAGTTAAGAAAAGTGCTAATGCAAACAATGAAACTAAAAACAGTTATAATGATTGTGATAATTGTGAAAATGGCTGAAAAACACTTTGCAACAGGGGAGGCTTTTCTTAACATATGTTTTTCGTTGATGGAACTTTTTCTTGAATATTTTTCTTTAAGCTTTTTTGAAACTCTTTCAATTTCTTTTATTGCATCGTCTTGTGGCTCAATAACACTATCAATTGTTTTGTTCATCATCAAAAACCTCCTCACTTAAAAATAAATGGAAAGTTCCCTTAATGATTGCATCTTCATTGATGTTGTTAATTTTCATGAAAACTTTAATGTTTATTTTTTCTTCTGGTTTAATTGTAAGTTCTGTGATGTTTTGGTTAATGTCATCTTTTGTTTCGCCATCATTAACTGAATAACTCAAACTTGCATTTTCAATTTTGTCAAGGCTCACATCAAGTTTTATTTTAACATTCGTTGTTCCATTGTTTTCAAAACCATAGGAATAATAAATGTATTGATTATAGTTAAGCAAAACTTCAATGTGTGCTGAATATTCTTTATTTTTTTCTTCATTTTCTCCAAAAGAAAATTTTTGAGCACCATTTATGTGATTTTCACCCTGGCTTGTCACAACAATTGGGTCAATGGTAACATTTAAGTTTGTTATGTTGCTTTTCTTTAATGGCGTTTGAGATGAAAGAATTAAAGCCAAAGCAACTCCGCATAGCACAAAAAAGCCTATTATCGAAAATAATAGAATCAAAAATCTCTTCTTTTTTTTCTTCTTTTTTTCTTCCAAAGGAATTTCGTTTAAAAAAAGTTCCTCTTGTGGGCTTTCTTTGTTTTGTGCCATAAATTTTTCCCTATATAGTTTAAAAACCTTGTTTCCAAGGTTTTTAAAGTGTGTTATGTTCTATTATGCTGCTGCAACACCTGTTAAAACAAAGGCAAATGTTCCTGTTGCGTTAACATTGTTGTCAAGGTTGTCAACTGTTGCTCTAATTGTGATTGTTGCTGTTTTTCCAGGTTTAAGTCCTGTAACAAGGTTTCCATAAGTTGTTCCTGTGCTTGTTGCGTCAGAGTTGTTTGCTAGAGTAACTGAGTATGTGTATGTCAAGTTGTTGTCTGCAACATCTGGGTCAGAACTCAAAACAATGTCCATTAAGTTTGTTGTTTCGTTGTTTGTGATTGTGTAAACAAAGTCAACATAAGCTTCATCTCCAACTTCTTTCAAAACTGGTGTAACAGAAGTAAATGATTTAACATTTGCTGAGTTGTCTGTTGCCTCGTTTCCATTAAATGTGATTGATTCTGGGCTTAAAGCTGTCGGTGAAGCATCTCCTTTAACTTGATATGTTCCTGCAATTGTGGCTTTAACATGAACTGCTGTATATTGAATTGTAAAGCCTGAGTTAACTGTTGTGTGACGGGCTGCCCAAACAGCTGTGAATGCAACGGCTGCAACAACCAAAATTGCAATCAATGAAATAACTGATGTTAAAACTTTCTTTTTTGTTGATGTCATTTTTTTTCCTCCATAAATGTGTTTTTGTTCCGCTATATAACCAACCAAATTGCTGCTTTTGAATTAAATGAGTGTTAAAAACTTAATTTTTTTTCACAAAAACGAGCATTTGTTCATTGGGTATACGATTGTTAACACTTTTATAATGACATTTGACGCAAATTTTGTCAAGCAAAAAACAAACAATTTTAATTTTTTGTAAATTTTTTTTACTTCCGTTTTTGTTTGACTTTTCAAGCCTTTTTTTGATAAACTAAATTTGAGGAGAAAAAATAGGGGGAATATGGAGAACATTGAAAGAACTTTTCAAGACATTTTGCTTGCTGAGAAAAAAGCAAATGATTTGATTGAAAAAGCTCAAACAAACGCTCTTGAAATTTTGAAAAAAGCCAAACAAAAAGATGATGGCCTTAGAGAAAAAACTTTGCAAAAATTAAAAGAAGAAAACGAAAAGCTTAATGAGGTGTTTTTGCAAGAAAAAGCAAAAGTTTTGAGTGAAGGGCAAAAAAATGCAAAGGCTCAAATTGGCAAACTTCAAAAAAAGGCTTCAAGCAAAATGGAAGAGCTTGCTAACAAAATTGTTTTGGAGGTTTTGAGCGTATGGCAATAGCAAAAATGTCAAAACTTTGTCTGGTTGGTTTTTTAAATCAAAAAGATGAAGTGTTAAACGAAATGGCAAAACTTCAAAAAACACACATCAAAGAGTGCAAAAATTTTGATGGCACAAAAAGTTTTGAAAATGGTGAAGAAATTTTAACTCTTGAAAAAAACATAACCAAAGCGCAAAATGCTCTGTCGGCTTTGGTGTCAATTGAAGATGACAAAAGCAAAGTGGAGTGCTCGTTTAAAACTTTTTTGAAGAGTGAAGAAGATTTTGACAAAAATTTGGCAATTGTTGATGACATAAACAAAATTCTTGATGAAATATACAAAAATCATGGTTTAATCAAGAAACACACAAAAGAAAAAAATCAAATGGTGCCAAATGAAATTAAAAAACTTTTGTTAAAAACACAAAAAAAGCAAAAAAAGTTTTCAAAGAGTGAAGAAAAACTCAAAAGTGTTTTGGAAAAAATTAGCAAACTTCTTCCAAAAGATGAAGTTGGTGAAGAGGTTTTTGAAGACATCAACTTCTTGAAACGAGAAGACCTGCAACTTGTGATAAAACTCGACAAATCAAGTTTTGAAGGAATGAAAGAAGAAATATTAAAAATAAATGGACTAGACATTAAATATTTGTCAAATGGCATAATTGAATTATATTTTTCTTTCAAATACTTGGGTGAAGCAAATCAAAAAATGTATGAGGAAAAAATTCGAGAACTTGATGCAATGATTGCTGAATTAACAAAAAAGAACGCAGAGCTTTTTTCTCAACTTAAAACATATTTAAAAAACATAAATGACTTAAAAATTTTCTGTGACTATCTTGAATATAAGTTAAGCAAAGCAAAAAAAGAATGTTTAATGAAAAGAACAGACAAAACTTTTATTTTAAGTTGTTATGTTGAAACAAAAGAAGAAAAAGCATTTTCAAGTCACATGGAAAACAAATTCCCAAATCTCTTAATTGAAAAGCAAAAAATAACAAGTGAAGATAGCCCTCCAACAAAAATTGTTGGAAGCAAGGTTATGAAACAAGCAGACTTTGTTGTTAACATGTATTCAGTGCCAAATTATCGTGATGTTGACCCAACATGGTCGGTGTTTGTGTTCTTTATGATTTTCTTTGGGTTTATTGTTGCCGATGTGGGTTATGGAATTGTTTTGTGTGTTTTAGGCTTTTGCCTTGCGTCTAAGAAAAACTTATCGCAGGGAGCAAAAAGGCTTTGGAAACTCATTGGAACGGCGGGAGTGTTCACAATTGTTTGGGGAGCTTTGTTTGGAACAGTGTTTGGTTTTTCACATGAACTTTTGAGTTTTATTCCAAAAGGTGTGATGCCAAACCCTCAAAATGATGCAATAACACTTTTGTTAATATGCCTTTTGATGGGAATTGTTCAAATTGCATTTGGTTATCTGTTAAGAGGAATTAATCACTTTAAGCACAAACAAATTTTGCCAGGGCTTGTTCAGGGTGTTGCTTGGGTTTTGTTCTTGGTTGGAATGGTGATGGCGGCAGCAAAGTTTTTGCTGGACTTCTTTAAACTTTCAACCAGCGATGGTTTTTATGGCTTTTTGAGTGCAATTCAAACTCCGGGGCTTATTGTGATGTTTGTGGGACTGGGTGTTGGAGTTATTTTGGCAGGAATTGGAAGCAAAGGGTTTACAAAATTTACAAAAAGTTTTTCAGCCCTTTATGGAATTATCAACTTGTTTTCTGATATTTTAAGTTATGCAAGGCTTTTTGGATTGATGCTTTCGGGAGCAATTATTGGCGGACAGTTTAACGAAATTGCTCTTTCTGTGATGACTTCACCACTTGGTTACATTTTTGGATTTTTGATTATGCTTGTTGGACATTCATTTAACATTGCAATGGGTGCTTTGGGAGCATATATTCACGACACAAGACTTCAATATGTTGAATATTTTGGGAAGTTTTACAATGGTGAGGGAGAATTGTTTTCGCCATTTTGTGTTGAACAAAAAAATATAATAATAAAAGATTTTGAGGAGGAAAGAAAATGACTGGTTATGTTATTGCAATAATTGGAATAGCACTTTGCGTTTTTGCTTGTGGTTGTGGTTCAGCAATTGGACTATACAAAACAGGTCAGGCAGGTGCGGGGGTTTTGGCTGAAAATCCAAAAAAATTCAGCAAAGTTTTGGTGTTTGTTGTTTTGCCAGCAACAAACGGAATTTATGGTTTTGTTATGGCAATTTTGGCGCAAAGTTATTTGCCAAGCATCACAACAGTGGACCAAGGGCTTAGTTTGTTCTTTGCTTTAATGCCACTCACAATTGTTGGATTTGTTGCGGCAATTTATCAAGCAAAATGTTCAGTTGCAAGCATTTATGCCATTGCAAAAGATGAAAGTTTGTCTGGAAAACTTTTGCTGTTTCCAGCAATGATTGAAACATACACAATTTTGGCGCTTGTTGTGTCAATTCTTTTGTTAGCGGTGGTGTAAATGGAAAAAGAACAAAAATTTGTTGAAACAATTTTAAAAGATGCTGAAATTGAATGTGAAAGCATCAAACAAAAAGCTCAAAAAGATGCTTTAAACGCAAGCAAGGAAAAAGAAAAAGAAGAAAAAGAGTTTTTTAAGGCTGAAAAGAAAAAAGTTGAAAACGAATTTTTAAGACTTTTGGAAAATGAAAAAGATTTGGCGTCTTTGGAGCAAAACAAAGAAATTTTAAGTGCAAAAAATGAAATGCTTTTAGAGGTGTTTAACTTATCTCTTCAAAAACTAAAAAAACTTCCAGCAAAAGAAGAAGAGGCTTTTGTTAAAAATGTGTTAACAAAATTTGCAGGCGTGCAAGATGGACTGATTGTTTCAAGCAAAAAAGGAGAAAAAGAGCGAGTTGAAAAACTGGCTGTTTTTAAAAAGAAAAAATTAAAAATTTTGAGTGTGTCAAAAGAAATTTCTGGTGGAGTTATCATTGTTTCAAAAACGCAAGAACAAGACTTTTCTTTTGAAGGGCTTTTAAAGGATAAATATAATTGCTTATATAATGTAATTGCAAAACAACTTTTTTAGGTGACATATGGAAATAACATATTTTAATGCACGGAGCAAAGCAAAAGAAGCAAAACTTTTAAAGATGGACGGTTATGAAAAGTTAATCAAAAGTTCAACACTTGATGAACTAATAAAAAATCTTTTGGATTTAAAACTCATAAAAGGTGAAAACATTTCTGGTTTTGCGGATTTAAAACAAATCACAAAAAGAAAAGAAAAAGAATTTGTTGAGTTTTTAAAACATGAACAAATAAATGAAAATTTAACAAAGTTTTTTCTTTTGCCTTATGACTATTTCAATCTTGAAAGTTTGTATTTTAATGTTGTTTTAAAAAAATTTGATAGCCCCTTAAAAATTGAGGGTTCAATCAAGATTCAAAGAATTGAAAAGTGTTTAGAAAAAGATGAACTCGATGGACTTACGCCATTTATGCAAAACTTAATTGTTTTTTTAAAACAAAACACAAACCAAAGTTCATTTTTTGTGGACAACGCCTTTAAACAAACAATGCAAAAAGAAATGCTTTCTTTGGCAAAAGTTTCAAAACCACTTTTGGAGTGTTTTAACTATTTAACTGACCTTAAAAACATTGAACTTGCTTTAAGGCTTCGTGATGAGCAAATGTTTAACTTAACAAAACTTGAA
>CAMPBB010000007.1 GCA_946635125.1 uncultured Clostridia bacterium | reverse complement strand
CAAGACCCAAATAAATAAAAAATTCAAAATTTTTTGTCAAAAAATAATGCCACTTTTTTGTTTTGTGCTTTTATTTGTTTGACTAAAAATAAATTAAAAGATAAAATAAATATAGCAAAACAAAGGGGAGAAAAATATGGGAATGAAACTCACAAAAGAGCAACAAGAAATTTTGGACGGCAAGTTTGGTGACACCAAAAAAAGAGTTATGAAAACTCTTGTTATGTATGGTGAAACTTTTGGCGCAAAAAAAATGGTTAAAGTGACTTCAAAATATAATCACTTGGTAACATCTTTTGGTCTAAAAGCATTAACGCCAGTTTACAATCTTTTAGACAAACTGTTAAAGGAGGGAGTAACTTCTGGCCAACAGTTTTCTGTTGACCCAAGACCACTAGACAAAAATGTTCCAGCAAACTTTTTGCAAAAACTTATTTTTAACAAGTTTATGTATTCAAAACAAGATTTTTATGAAAATCAGTTAAAAAGTTTGGGTCTTATGAACAAAGACGCCTTCACATGCACAGCCTACATGCCAGAAGTTGGAAACACTCCAAAAAAAGGTGAAGTGTTAAGCTGGTCGGAGTCTTCTGCGGTTGTTTATGCAAACTCTGTTTTGGGGGCAAGATGTAACCGAAATTCTGGAATTATGGACCTTATGGGGTCAGTTGTGGGTTATGTTCCATATTTTGGGTTACTCACAGATGAAGGAAGAAAGGCAAAGTGGGTTATAAAAGTTAACACAACAAAAAAGCCAGAGGCACAACTTTTGGGTTCAGCGATTGGAATGAAAGTTATGGAAGATGTTCCTTATGTTGTTGGGCTAGACAAGTGGCTTGGCAAAAAACTTGATGAAGAAACTTGTGCTTACTTAAAAGACTTTGGTGCTGCAACAGCATCAAACGGCGCTGTTGGGCTTTATCACATAGACAAGTTAACGCCAGAAGCAAAAGAGTTTGGAAAGGATTTAATTGAAAAGGGTGCAAAAGAATATGTTATTGACGACAAAGAACTTGAAAGAGTGAAAAAATCTTATCCAGTTGTTTGGAAAAACCCTAACGCAAAACCAAAATTATGCTTTATGGGTTGCCCACACATGTCTTTAAGTCAACTTATTGATTGGACCAAAAAATTAGACACTGCTCTTCAAAGCGTTAACAGAAAAAAAGTTTACATCAAAACAGTGTTCACAGCTTCACCAGGTGTTGTGAAAGAATTTGAAAAAACTGGTTATGCTCCAAAACTTAAAGAAATGGGAGTTATTGTTTCTTCAATTTGTCCACTTATGTATATGAACAACCCATTATGTGGAAAAATGCCAGTTATCACATCATCAAACAAACTTCGAACTTACACAACGGCAAGATATTATAGTGACGATGAAATTTTAAGTCAAATCACAAAAGGAGGAGTGGCAAAATGAAAACATTTAAAGGAAGAGTTGTGGCTCCGGGAACAGTGAGTGCAAAAGCACTTGTAAGTCACGGTGGGTTAAACACTTTGGCATCTTTTCAAAAAGCACTTCAATTTGGCGATAAAAAAGCAACTTGCGGAGACCAAAACAACAAAGATTTATATGGCAAACAAATGGCAGGAAAGGCTTTGTGCCTTCCGCAAACAATTGGTTCAACAACGGGCGGACTTGTTTTGTATTGTGCTTGTTCAATGAAAAGGCAACCAGCATGCATGTTGTTTTCAAAACCAATTGATTCACTTGCTGCTGCTGGTTCAATTTTGGCAAGTGTTTGGCTTGATGATGTGAAAATGCCAGTTATTGATAATCTTGGTGACGAATTTTTAAACTTTGTTAAAGATGATATGCAAATAACAGTAAAAGAAAACGGAGTTGTTGAAGTTGAATAACAAAAAACTGCTAAAAATTTTAGCAGTTTTTTTATTCAAATAAATTCAAAAGTTTTTCTTTTTGTGTTGGGGTTAAAGACTTAATGTAACTTAAAAGTTCTTTGTCTTTTTCATATTCACTCATATTAGAGTAAAAAAATTCTTCACAAGAAGTGTTGCAAACTTCCAAAATTTGCAAAATTATTTCCATGCTAGGTTTTATTTCAAGTGATTCAAGTTTTTTAATGTAACTATCATTTTTTTCTAGTTTTAAACTAAGAGCTCTGGCAGAAAGATTTTTTCTGTCCCTTAGTTGCCTTATTCTCAAAACAATTTCTTCAAGTGTCATAAAATCACCTCATCACATAAATTATAATATGTTTTAAGTTACAAAATATGTGACACAAAAGGTCGAAATTCAACAAAAAATAAAAATTTTATTGATTTTGGCTCAATATTGTTGACTTTATAATCAATATTTGATATAAAAAAACATAGAATATTGCTTTTTGCACAACGCATCTTATTGATTTTTAAATTCGACAATATTCTTGCAAAAATAACATATAATAAGTTTTAAAAGACTGTTTTTTGTTTGGTAAAAAAAATGATTTGTGTTATACTAAAAGCAATGCAAATGATTTGGAGGGGGAAAAGATGAAAAAAGAAAAATCAAAGATTTCAAAAAGAGCAAAAAACACAATTTTTGCTTTAAGTGCTGGAACTGCACTTTTGTTTACTGGTGGCTTGCTAACTGCTTGTGATGGTGGTGGAGCAACTGTAACAAATGTTGCTTTTTATTCTGGTATTGAAGATCCAACTGTTGAAACTGGAAAAGTTGGCGACTTTTATTTTGAAACAGACACTTGCAACCTTTGGCTAAAAAATGCAGATGGTTGGGCCGTTGTTTCAACATTAAAAGGCCCACAAGGAGAGCAAGGGGCAGCTGGTCGTGACGGAACAGACGGAAGAGCCGGAGTTGATGGAAGAAACGGAAAGTCTGCTTTCCAAATTGCCAAAGATGCTGGATTAACAAACGCACAAACACCAGAGGACTGGATTTTGGAACTTCAAGGTCAAACAAAGGGAAAAGATGGAACACAAATTTATTCTGGAACAGTTGCGCCAACTCAAGAAACAGAGGGGGCTGTTGGAGACTATTATCTCAATGAAACAACTGGTGAACTTTACAAGTTAACAGAAACTGGTTGGGTTTTAAAGTCAACACTCAAAGGTGCTGACGGAGCAGAAGGACAACAAGGTGAAGCAGGGGCACCAGGCGCTGCTGGAACACAAATTACAATGGGAACAGTTGCACCAACAGTAGCAGCAAACGCAGGCGACCTATACATTAACACAGCAGACAACTTTAAATTATACCGTTACGACGGAACAGAGTGGACAGTTGTTGGAGAACTCAAAGGAGCTGACGGAGCTCAAGGAGCACCAGGACAAAATGGACAACCAGGGGCTGATGGAGTTAGCATTGAAGATTTCAACCTTGAAACATACAGCATTGGAATTCTTTACACAGTTTCATACACACAAGACCAACAAGCAGACAGATTTATTATGGCAGAAAATGGAAATACCTACAAACTTAAACGCGGATCCGACATCACAACCGACACCACAACACTTCCAGAAATGGAAATTGTGACATTCACAACAATTGATGATCAAGTTATTTCTTTGGTTGCTGTTGAAGATTATGGAGTTGTTCAATATCACGAAGTTACAACAGGTGCAGAATTGCGTTCAGCCATTGAAGCTGGTGCTTGCATTGCAAACATAACACAAAACATTGAAACAGATGATGTTATTAATGTTGCAGACAATTTGATGATTAACTTAAACGGAAAATCAATCACAAATGCTGCTTCAAAAATTTTGAACATAACAGCAGGAAATGTTATGATTAATGACACAGTTGGAACTGGAGCAATTTCTGCAACAGGTTCACTTAAAGACGCAATAACAATTGCTGATGGAGCAAACAGTTCATTTATGGTTAACGGAGCAACAATCAGTGGAACAAACAGAGCAATTAATTGTGGTGACGATAATTCAGAAATGATGCTTAACGGAGCAAACCTTAGTGGTGGCTCTGCAGCAGCAGTTCAAACTTATGGTTTGCTTGAAATTAATGGTGGAACACTCACCGGAACTGGTCAAAGCACAAACGGCGTTCAATTGTCTGGCTATTACGGAAGCGTGAAAGTTACTGGAGCAACAATCAGTGGAACAAAATATGGAATTATGGGTTCTAGTGTAGAAAGCATTGAAATTGTTTCAGGAACAATCAGTGGAACTTTGGGTGGTGTTAGCACCGGAGTTGGCTCGTGTATTATTAGAGATGCAACAATTTCTTCAAGCACAAAATATGCAATTGCAGTAACTTCTGGAACGGTCACAATTGAAAACGGAACATTCACAGGAGCAACAAACGCTCTTGAAATCAATGGCTCAAATTACAAAAATTCAGCAATTGTCACAATTGAAGATGGAACTTTTGTTGGAACTGAAAATGCAATAAGCTTCACAGCTGCAGCAGAAACTTTTGAACTTAACATCAATGGTGGAAGTTTCACCGGAACGGAAAATGGTATTTACAATATTGGTGGAAAAATTAATATTGAAGGGGCAACCATCACAGGAACAAATGGTTATGGCATTCAAAACTTTAACAGAAAGAGAGCAACTGCATTGCCATTTGTTGTTGGAACAGTTGAGATTTCAAACTCAACAATAACTGGTGGAACAGATATGGTTTACAACCCAACAGCAGAATATTATCTAAGCTCAACAAAGAAAGATGATGGCGACACAGTTGGGAATACTGGTGGAATTGTCAACTTTGAAATTGCAAATCTTGCAGGCTTAACATCATTTAGAGATTCAGTTAATGCTGGAAACACATATGAAGGCGTGACAGTAAAACTTATGAGCAACATTAACTTGGGTGGAATTGAATGGACACCAATTGGATATGGAACATGTAATAATGGTGATGTAACACAAGACCTAACTGGCCCACAATTTAAAGGGACCTTTGATGGTCAAGATTACACAATTTCAAACTTTGTTATTTCAACATTTAATCAAGGTGGAGAGCAAGCAGGCGCTTCTGCTGGAGTTGGGTTCTTTGGACAAGTTGTTTGTGCAACAATTCAAAATGTTAACATTGAGAGTGCTCAAGTTACAGGAAACCACTGGGTTGGGGCTCTTGCTGGATTTGTAACTCACTCAACAATTGACAATTGTTCTGTAACAAATGTCCAAGTAAGTTGTGTGTTTAACAACGAAGATGACAGTGGAGACAAAGCAGGTGCTTTGGTCGGATACATTTCTGGGGACTACACCAACATTTATCCTGCTTCAGCAGTAACAAATTGTTCAGCAATAAATTCTGCAGTTGATGCAGACAGAGATGCTGGTCAAGTTATTGGTTGCACATGGGAAACTGTTGACACAACAGGAACAACTGCAAACAATGTTACTGTAACAGGAAACGGTTCTTCAGCTTCTGCTAAGTCAGGTCAAAACATTAACGAAGCAGTTGTTGGAAGAATTGCTGCATAACTTATATAAGAATAAATAATCACTTTATGAAAAGAACGCTTTTTGGGCGTTCTTTTTTGTTTTTTCTTAAATTTTCAATAAGGTATTGAAAAATTTTTCATATTATGTTATAATATGACCAGAAAACTTTAAAAGGAGTTTTTATGGAAACAATATTGATAATTTTACTATCTGTTTTTGGAGCATCACTTTTAATGCTTATTATTGTTCTTTTAACACTTAAGCAAAACACTCCAGGCAAAACAGTTGTTGTCATTAAAGACAAAAGAAAACAAAAAACAGAAAAAGCACAAAAGCAACAAGAAGTGCAACCAAAACAAAAACACAGCAAGAAAAATGACGATGAACTTGTTTTAAACCCAGTTTATTGTTCAATTTCTTTTGACTGTTCAAAATGCGGTAAAAAATTCTTGGTTCAAGAACAAAAATTAAGCCAAGACATTGTTTGCCCTGATTGTGGACAAGTTTTGGACAAACAAGAATATTTTAAACTAGTTTTGAAAGATGAACTTAAAAACCAAACAAAAGAACAAGAACTTTTCTTGGGAATGAGTTATCTTTATGGTGTTGGAGTTAAAAAAGATGACAAAAAAGCTTATCTTTTTGTTAACCTTTCAGCCTACAATGGTGATGAAGTTGCAAAACAAATGCTTTTGAACTATTATTCAGAAGAAATTGCAAAACTCACAAAAGAAAACATTAAAGATGTGACAACCGACAAACTTGAACTACTCATCAAAGAACAAAAACTTCAATATAACAAAAGCCAAGTTGAGCCAAAAACCGTCAACGAACTTCACAACCACGCAATAGACTATTTTTGGTGGGCAACATATCACAGAATGAACTGTTATGATGTTGATGCACTTGCAACAGTTGGTGGAGTTGAAATTAACTCAAACAAAATCTTAAATGTTATGGACGGATTTGAAGAAATTGACCTTAACAGCATTGAATGCAAACTTGCTTTTGCATACCTAGACATCGCAGCAAACAACGGAAGATATGACCTTTATTCTGAACTTGGATTTGCTTGCATTGGTCACGACAACGAAAAAGCAAAAAAATACTTAAAGAAAGGTATTGAGTGCGGAGACGAAAGAAGCAAAGAAATCTATGCAGTATATTTTGAAGGCAAAACCCCAGAAGAAGCAAGAATTTTGAAAATTAAAGCACCAAAAGAAGTTGTTTTGCTTACAGACTCAAAAGAAACAAAAATAAAGGCAAGAGAAAAAGCAGAAGCAAAAGAAGCAAAAGTTCAAAAAGCTGACGTAAAATCCGAAAACATTGAAATCAGCGTTGACGAGATGTTTGAAGAAAAGCCAAAAGACAAGAAAGCAGAAAAGAAAGAAGAAAAGCCAAAAGCAAAGAAACAAACAAAAAAAGTTGCAACTGAAACAAAGAAAGAAACAAAAACAAAAGAAAAGAAACCTAAGAAAGAAACAAAAGAGCAAGAAGAAAGAAAAATTTCAGTTGTGAAGAAAAAGAAAACAAAAAAAGAAACTCAAGAAAAACAAGACCAAAAAAGCAAGGAAGAAGTTCTTGAAGAAATAAAAGAAAAATCTTCAAAAGACGCAAAACCAGAAGAAAAGGTTGAAACAGCAGAAACCCTTGCTCAAAAGGTTCAAAAACTTGAACAAAAAGTTGAAAAGCTAGAAAAATCTGAAGAAAAGAAAGCAAGCGACCAGAACAAATAAAATAAAAAACTGAGATTATATTCTCAGTTTTTTGTTTTGAGGTAAATAGCAAACAACTGTTAAAAACACCTAAAAATCGGCAAAAATCGACAAATAAGTTGACTATATAATAAATCTTTGTTATCATGAATAATAAAAAATCAAGGAAACTTTAATACGAAATGAAAAATATTGTTGAATTTTTGAAAAAGGAAGCAGAAGAAAATCCCAACAAGCTGTTTTTGGTTGATGGGAACATGGATAACAAAAGTGAAAATTTGCAGCAAAATGTTGATGAAAGAAGCTTAACATTTAGAGAAACTTTCGAGGAAGCACTAAAAATTGCTGAAGTTTTGCATGAACAAAAAATCAATCAACAACCAATCATGATTAAAGCAGAAAGAAAATCAAACACGGTTGTTGCAATGCTTGGAATAATTATGTCTAACAACTTTTATGTTCCAGTTAATCCAGATTATTCTGCCGACAAAATAAACTCAATTATTCAAAGTTCATCAATTGAATATGAATTATGTTTTAATCAGTCAGACACGAACTTAAAACACATTATGTTTGATGACTGTTTAAAGAAAGATGTTTCAAAAAATCTTTATGATTTGTTATCACAAGATTTTAGTGAAAATAACAGCATATACACAATTTACACTTCAGGTTCAACAGGTAAGCCAAAAGGAGTTTTGAAAACTCATAAAAACATGATTGCGTTTGTTAACAATTTTTTGGAAACATTTGATTTAAAACATGGAAAACACATCGCAAATCAAGCCCCATTATTTTTTGATGCATCAATGAAAGATTTATATTTATCACTTGCATTGGGAGCAACTTTGTTTTTCCCAAACAAAAGTTTGTTTTCAGTTCCATTAAAACTCATTGAATATTTAAATGATAACAAAATAAATTATATTTTTTGGGTTCCATCAGCACTCACAATCATTGTTCGTTTAAAAACATTGTTATATGCAACACCAAAGTTTTTGGAGTATGTGTTTTTTGTCGGAGAAGTTTTCTTGCCCAAATATATCAACATGTGGCTCACACAACTTCCAGAAGTTAAATATGTTAATCTTTATGGTTCAACCGAACTTGCTGGTGTTTGTTTATATAAAGTGATTAACAAACTTCTTCCAGAAGATAAGCCAATTCCTCTTGGAAAGCCAATAAAAAACAACAATGTTTTTTTAAGTGATGGCGAACTTATTGTTGAGTCTGACCAAATTGCAAGTTGTTATGTTAATGATGAAGAGAAAAACCAGCAAGTGTTTGTTTGTGATGGCTCAAAGCGTTTCTTAAAAACAGGGGATTATGCTTTTATTGATGAAAACGAAGACTTTGTGTTCACCACAAGAAAAGATTTTCAAATCAAACACATGGGTTACAGAATTGAACTGCAAGAAATTGAAATTGCCATAAGTTCAATTTCATATATCACAAGTTGCGTTGTTTTGTTTAACAAAGATAAAGATAGTTTGGTTTGTTTTGCTTCCGTTCAAACGCAAATCGAAAATCCGGTAAAAAATTTGGTTGTTGACTTAAAACAAAAATTGCCGGTCTACATGGTTCCAAATCAATATCAAATTCTGCAAGAACTTCCACTCAACGCAAATGGAAAAATAGACAGAGTAAAATTAAAAGAACTTATAAAGTAAGGAGAAAAAATGACAGTAAAAGAAGAAATAATTGAGGTGCTTTCTGAAATGCACCCAGAAGTTGATGACTTTGAATCAATAAAGGAGCTTGTTCATGGGGGCACTCTTGATTCACTTAACATTGTGATGCTTGTTGCAGAACTCAGTGAAAGATTTGACATTGAAATCCCACCACAAGAAGTTTGTTATGAAAACTTCGACACTGTTGCGGGGCTTGTTGCAATGGTTGAAAGATTGAAGGCTCAATAATGGATTTTTCCATTACTTCATTATACTTTTTTATTTTTTTGGCTGTTCTGTTTCCAGCATATTTTTTATGTCCCAAAAAATTTAGATGGATAACACTTTTAGTTGCCAGTTTGGTCTTTTTTGTTTTGTGCAGTTGGAAGGCCATCTTTTTTGTGTTGTTTGCAACTTTAACAACATATGGGGCATCTATTGGAATTTTTAAAATCAAAAACAAAGAAAAAGCATTTCTTGCAGACAATCCAGAAATTGAAATTGATGCAAAAAAAGCAGCAAAAGCAAAATTTAAAAAGCAAAGAAAAACATTTATGGTTTTGGGCATAGTTGCTTTGGTTGTTGTTCTTGCTGTGATGAAATATTTGGATTTCTTGATTGGCAATGTTAATGCAATAATTGGTTGGTTTGATTCTTCAAAACACTTAAGCCTCGTTAATTTGTTTTTGCCACTTGGAATTTCTTTTTACACTTTTCAGGCAATTGGTTATTTGGCAGATGTGTATTGGGGAAAATATGAACCAGAAAAGAACTTTTTCAAGTTTTTGCTGTTTATGTCTTTCTTCCCCAAAATTATGCAAGGACCAATCATACGCTATAACGAAATAGCACCATCACTTTTTGGTGGAAATGACTTTGACTATCAAAACTTTACTGACGGATTAAAAAGAATTGGTTGGGGATTGTTTAAAAAATTGTGTATTGCAAACACTCTGTTTGTGTTCACAAAGTTTGCATTTTTAGACCCATCACAAATCAGTGGATTTGAAGCCTTTTTGGCTGTTGTGTGTTATTTTATTAGTGACTATTGTGACTTTTCTGGTTATATGGACATTGCTTGTGGAACAGCCCTTTGCATGGGTGTTAAACTTCCAGAAAACTTTAATCATCCATATTTTGCAAAAGGAATTGATGATTATTGGAGAAGGTGGCACATAACTCTGGGTGCTTGGTTTAAAGATTACATTTTTTATCCATTAAGCATTTCAAAATTTTCTTTGGCGTTAGGGAAAAAATCCAAAAAGATTTTCAAAAAACATGCCAACAAAGTTCCAGCAATTTTTGGACTTATTGTTGTTTGGTTCTTAACAGGGCTTTGGCATGGAGCAAGTTGGAACTATGTTTTGTGGGGTCTATATTTTGGTCTTATCATAATTTTTGGAATTATTGTTGAGCCGCTGTTTGACAAGTTTTACAGCAAAACAAAAATAAACAAGCAAGCAGGTTGGCTTAATGCCATAAGGCTCATAAGAACGCTTTTATTGCTTGCTTTTGGAAAAATTTTGTTTGAAACAGCATCACTTTCTGGTGCATTTGGTTTTATTGCAAAACTTTTTGATGGAAACAATTATTTTGGAACAACAGCCCTATATGAACATCTTGGTTGGGCATCATTTGTTGTTGCAATTGTGTTAAGTGTTGCCGTTTTGGTTGTGGACATAATTCAAGAAAAGCATCCAGAAACAACATTTTTAGATAAATTAAGAAAAATTCCTTTGTGGATTCAATGGACGCTTTTAATTTTGCTAATTGTTTGCATTGTGTGGTTTGGCTATTATGGAAGTGGACTTCCAAAATTTGAATTTGGTTATGTGGTGTTTTAATTATGAGTGAAAAAATTAAAAATATGTTACGATTTTTATGTTTTGGAGCAATAACAGCAATAGTTCTTTGCGTGTTAAATTTTTGTGTTTTTACTAAAGCAAAGAAAACAAACATTTATGAAAACTTTTATGCACAAGAAGAAAATTCTTTAGACCTTGTTTGTGTTGGGAACTCAACAGTGAGATATGGAATTATTCCAAATGAATTATGGCATGATTTTGGTGTAACAAGTTACAACATTTGCAGTTCTCCAACACACTTAGAAGTGATTTGTTTGTCAATTGATGAAATTGCAAGAACTCAAAAGCCAAAAGTTGTGTATATTGACCTTAATGGTCTGGCTTTTCAAACACAACAAGAGCAGTCTTTTTATGTGAAAAAATATATTAATTCAATGCCAAAGGGCAAAAATCGTGAGAAGTTGGCAAAAAAATATGATTATATGGGCAAAAAGTCAATTGATCAAGATTTGTTT
>CAMPBB010000006.1 GCA_946635125.1 uncultured Clostridia bacterium | reverse complement strand
TTGAAGAACCATCACAGCATTGTTTGCTCCAACTAACGCCAAAACATCACTAACCAGTTCTGCTTCTTTTATGTAGGTCACAAAAACTTTTTTTCGTTGCATCACCTTTGCGTGAATTTGATATTCAGACAAAATGTGGGCAAAATCCCCAGCAAGAGTCATGCTTGAAAAAACAAATTCCAAATGATATCCGCCAGTGTGCTTTTTTAGGTCCGACATATCTTTTATCACAATATTTGCACTAGCGCATCCCAAAAACGCACCACGAACAAAACTTTTCATGCAACACTCTTTTTCAACAGCGGCTCTTGCAACCCCTGAAAAAAATTCTCCATTCTCCCGAACAAGATAACAATCCACCATCAATTTTTTTGTTGTTTGGGCATCAAAAACAATGTGATATCTTGTGATATTGTTTGATTTTTGTTCTTTTATGAGCGTGAGTTCAGAAAAGTCTTTGTAGATAATTTTTGTTAAGTCAAACACTCTTGAATAAAGGTCAGAAAGTTCTGTTATGAGTTCCAGTGAATATTCCCCATTTTCAAGACTTAATTCACCACATGTGCGAAAAAGAGCAGAAAGTTCTGCCCTTGCACAACACTCTTGTTGTGGAAGTTCTGATTTAACAACTTCATTTTTCGCATCTGATGAAAATGACATTTTTTATCCCCTTATTTTAAGTTTACAATTCTTTCTTTTGGAATGTTGTGAGTTTTCAAAAACTCCCAAACTTTTATTGGATTGCCAACATGTTCTTTTCTGTGAGCATCACTTGAAATCACAAAATTTGCACCAGAATCCAAAATGTCTTGAATCTCTTGTTCTGTAAAGTTAACACCCTTTCCATTTAGTTCAATAAGAATTCCTTTTTTCGCAGCCAATTCCGCAATTGGTTTGATGTTAACTTTCATGTAACGATTTAAGTGTGCCAAAATTGTTATTTTGTGATTTTCCATGGCAAGCAAATATGCCTTTGTTGTTTTTTCTCTTCTTTTCTTTGTTGTTGGAAGAAGATTTCGAAGACGCCAAGCAAAGTTATCCCACCATTTTAAGCCATGTGGAGTTCTGTGTTGCCCCATAACAATAATGTCAAAAGCATTTTCTTGCTCTTTTGTTATGTCAATATCTCCCCTTAATGACACAAGATTTGTTTCAATTCCAGACAATAGTTTTATTTCTGGATATTTTTTTTGCAGTCTTTTTAATTCATGCTTGTTAACAAGTTGCCATTCAAACTCACAACGAGCACTTTTGTGATGAAATGGACCATGGTCTGTGATGGCAATGCTTGTAAGCCCTTTCTTGATTGCTTCCAAAATGTTTTCTTCAATTGTTTGATTTCCATCACTTCGATATGTGTGCATGTGATTGTCGGCTGTTAAAATGTATTCCAAAACAAGTCTCTCCTTTTATTTAATATAAACAATTTCTAGTTCCAAAATTATATTAAACATATTATAAACTTTTTCTAAAATAAAATCAATCAGTTTTTGAACATCTTTGCAAGTTGCATTGTTTGTGTTCACAATAAAGCCCGCATGACTTTTGCTAATCATTGCTCCACCAATTTGAGTGCCTTTTAAGCCAAGCATGTCAATAAGAGCAGATGCAGACAAATCTTTTTGAGGTTTTTTAAACACGCTTCCAGCGTTTGGATAACAAATATTTTGCATATTTTTGCGTTTTTGCACAAAAAATTCAATTTTTTCTTCAATTTCATCACTTGATTTTTGCAAAAGAAAAAAAGACGCCCCCAAAACAACTCCCTCAAAATTTTGAAACTGCGTGTGACGATAGGAATATTTTATGTTTTTTTTCTTTAACTTTTTAACTCTTTTCCCATCAAACACCAAAACATAATTTAAGTTCTCGAAAATTTCTTTTTCAAAAGCACCAGCATTCATCACAACAGCTCCGCCAACGGTTCCCGGAATTCCAACAGCCCATTCAAGCCCAGAAAGATTTTTTTCTTTCGCTTTTAAAACGAGCCAAAAAAGCATTGCTCCACACTCGGCAAACGCACAATTTTTCTTTACCTTCACATTTTTTAAGTTTTTTGTGCAAATCACAACCCCTTCAAAAAAATCATCACTAGCCAAAACATTTGAACCATTCCCTAAAACAACCCACCTAACTTTGTGTTTAAGACAAAGTTTGATAACCCCACAAAGCTCTTTTGTTGTGTTTGGATAAACAAGATATTTTATGTCACCACCAATTTTAAAAGTTGTGATTTCCTTGAAATTTTTGTCTTGTGTTGTGATTTTTTTAAATTTATTTAAAAGAGTGTTTTCAAATGAATTCATATTCTCCTCCAACAAATGTATATGCTGTTAAAAAAATAAAAAATGCACCCAGTGTTGGCACATTTTTTTAAAATTTTTCATATTTAATTTTAAAATCATTTAAAGGAGAAAAATTTTATGACAGTTTCTAGTTCAGTTGTTTTAGTCTTACTTATTGGTTTATGGGCAACAGGCAACGGAGTTAACCTTGCCAACAACACAAGTTTGCTTCTTGTTCTCTTGATTGCTCTTCTTGCTTTAACATTTTCCACAAACAGAAGAAGATGTTTTAACAATTTTCAGTCTAGTTCACAAACTAATGACTTCTTGGACATATTATCTTAAAACACACCGCATAGCCCCAAAACCATTGCAATAATTCCACCAATAACACATATTGCAATTGCATTCATTGTTAAAAAAGCTGCTTTACAATCTTTCCAACAACCAGTTGGACCTTCCATTGCTCGTCTAATGTCTGCTTTTAAGAGGTCTTTCATAAGATATCTGCCCTCTTCTTTCACTTCCTCGTCTTTTTTCTTGTATTCCGCTTCAAGTTTGTCAACATCTTTTGCTTCGTCTGGTCTTAAATTTTGAATCTTTTTCCCTAATTCTTGCTTTTCTTTAAATTTTTCCAATAACTGTTTTTGATCATATGTTACAGGTCTTGGTATTTCATCTTTTTCTCGTGCGGCAACTTGTTTAGCATGCCTTTCTGGGATCATGTTTTTATGATATGGACCCAAAGAGTTGTCTACTGCCTCTTTGAGTTTAACTTTTCTTTTTAATTTCTTTAACTTTTTCTTCTTCTTTCTTTTGTTTTTCCAGTCACTGAAGGCACCCTTCATGTCGTCAATTTTTTCTTTTGCCTTTGCTAGTTTGCCTTTCTTTTCATCGCCTTCATCATCTCCGCCATCTTCGTCACCACCATCATCACTTCCGCCATCTTCATCTCCGCCATCTTCGCCACCATCTTGGTCTTTCTGTTGTTCTTGCTCTTGCTGGGCTTCTGCCGCTTGTTGTCCTGCCTGCTCAGCCGCTTCTTCATTTTGCTGATCTTGTTCCTCTTGTTCTTCTTCATCTTGTGCTTGATCGTTTAACATTTGCTGTTTGGCACCATCATCATGAAGTTGTCTTCTCTTGATGTGATCAACATGGTTATGCTTATCCACAAAAGAATCATCATCATCTTCATCATCGTCATCATCACCACCGTCATAGGTGTTTTGTTGAGGCTTCCCAATTCCTTTTATAACAATTCTCATAAAAACTTCCCATTATTTTTTTTAAGTTTAACAAATAAGGACGCAAAAAGTCAAACAAAAAAAGTATATCAACTCGATATACTTTTTTGCTTTTTTTATCATGTTTTAAACACATATTCTTGTTTTTGAGTCAAAAAAACTTGACTAAAATAATAATCCCATTTTTTCTTTGACGAGTTTAACTTTTTTCTCTGCCTGTGCTCTAATTTTTTCTGCACCTTCTTTTGCAATGTTTTCAATCTCGTCTTTGTTGTTCATATAGAACTTAAACTTTTCTTGAATTGGCTCAATAACACTGATAACCGCATTTGTTACTTCATTTTTTAAAGCTCCATAATTCTTGCCTTCAAAAAATGCTTCACATGATTTCATGTTTTGTTTTGTTAAAACTGAGTAAATAGACAAAAGGTTTGATACCCCTGGTTTGTTTTCTGGGTCATAAATAATTTTTGAATCACTGTCGGTAACCGCTCTTTTGATTTTCTTTTTAATTTCATCAAGGCTGTCTTCAAGCAAAATGTTTCCAGAGTTATCAAAATCACTTTTACTCATTTTCTTTAATGGGTTTTGAAGATTATATATTTTTGCACCAACTTTTTGATATACGCCTTGTGGCACAACAAAAGTTTCTCCATATTTGTTGTTAAACCTAATGGCGAGATTTCTTGCAAGTTCAAGGTGTTGCCTTTGATCTTCTCCAATTGGAACATATTTTGCATCATATAGCAAAATGTCGGCAGCCATAAGCATTGGATAGTTAAAAAGTCCAACAGAAACATTGTTTTTGTTTTGTGCCTTTTCTTTGTAAGCAGTCATTCTGCTTGCTTCACCCATTGATGTTATGCAATCCAAAAGCCAGCAAAGTTCTGGGTGCGCTGGAATTTGTGACTGAAAGTAAAGTGTGCACTTTTTTGGGTCCAACCCACAAGCAAGATAGTTTGCCATAACAGCATAACTGTTGTCTTTTAGTTCTTTTGGATCAACCAAAACAGTTAATGAGTGAAGGTCCGCAACACAAAAAATGGAATCATATTCTTCTTGCATTTTAAGCCAATTGTCAACAGCTCCAACATAGTTTCCAAGAGTTAATCTTCCTGTTGGTTTTGCTGCTGTGTATAGTTTGTCTTTCATTTTTTATCTCCTTTCTTTGTTTTTTTGTCAACAACTTTGATGGGTTGTTTTTTCTCATTTAACAGTTTTCTGTTTTCATCTTCTCTTTTAAATCTTTCCAAAAGGGGCTTCACTTTTCTGTTTCCAATTAAATAATCATAAAACATAATCAAAATACCTTGAAGTAAAATTCCATAATATGTGAGAATTCTCCAAAGAAGAAGTGCCCATGGAACAAGTGCTTCTGACCCCCCAACAACGAAAAATGAAGAGAATAAAACAGCAAACGAAATTTCTGCCATTCCTGTTCCACCTGGAAGAGGCATAAAACTGCACGCCAAGTCTGTTACAACAGCAATGGTGAACAACTGAACATATATGTTAAACCATGTGCCTGCTTCAAGTGGCATGAAAACTGCATACACAAAAAATGGAATTGAATAGCTAAACAAAAATGTTAATCCTCTTGAAATAAGCATTCCAAGGCTCACCCATCCATTTTTAATGAACTGCCTCATGGTGACAATGTATTCTCTAACAGTTCTCATCACTTTCACGAAAGACTTTCGATAGTCTTTCACAATTTTCATTTTATGCAAAAGTTTCAAGATTCCAATTGTGCACGCCGGTGCAACTTTTTTTGAAAAAGACAAAAACATAATTGAGCCAAACATAACAACCATAATTGCAAAACCAATATAACAAAGTGTTAACATAAATGGCGACAATGTTATGATGTAATTATGTTGAAGTATTAGCACTAAAGCCATAAAAATAACATTAAAAAATTGTGCATACAAATATTTTGCGATTGGAACACTTGTTGCCGTTCCAGCACTCACCCCTCTTTTGGAAAGATAATAAACTTGGAATGGTTGCCCACCTGTTGAAAGCGGTGTTATGCTATCATAAAAACGGCACATTGCGTGAGATTTGTAACTCAAAAATGGTCTTGACCGTTTTGTTTTGCAAAAAATTAGCGTGTAAACCGCAAACGCATCGGCAATAAATAAAGCAAAAAATAATAACACGCAAAACAAAAGCCATAACCAGTTAATTTTTGAAGAAAGCAAATCCCCCAAACTTAGTGGTTCTTTTGTTCCCAAAAAGTTCCACAAAAGAATTCCAACAACAATTCCAAAGTTAACAAGCATAAAAATTGTGCTGAGCCATCTTTTTTTCTTTCCTCGTTGTTCTTTAACTGCTGCGTTAGACTTTTCAACAATGTCTTTTGACATTACATCTTTTTTAGGGTCTGGCATTGCAACAACTTGTTCATAGAATTTCTTGTGATGGAATGTTTTTGTTTTTAATAGTTCATATAAGTGAAATGGGGAAATTTTTGCTTTCTTAAAAACCATGGCTTGTTTTATGCCATAGTTTTTTTGGACTAAATTAGCTTCAAGCTCATTTTTTTGCTCATCCACTTTCAGCACTCTCCCCCTAGTTTTTACTATATATGAGTTTAACAAACATTTTGTGATTTGTCAAAGAAAAAACCAAAAAATTGGGCTTTATACCCAATTTTTTAGGTTAAAAGTGATGAGAGCAATGTTTTTTGTTTTTTCATCAATTTTAAGGCTTTCAGAAATGTCCACATTGGCAACAGCCAAAACTTCCATTCCGCTACATAAAACTGGCAAAAAGTCTCGAAGTCTTAATGGAATTTTCTTGTCTGTTAAATATTTTTTAAGTTTAACAATTCCGCCACCAAACTTTTCAATAAAGTCACCCTCTCTTCTAAAACGCCACACAGCGTTTTGAGGGATTTTGTCTATGTCAACCAAAAGTCCACCAATTGTTTTTTGACTTCTGTCCGAAATCTTTTTCACATGAATTGTTCCATAATCTCCAACCCTTGTAACACCCTTTTTAAACTTCCATTCTGTTGCAACTTCAAGTTTTGGCTTTTTTACAGCAAGAGTTATGAACTCATATTCCTTAAAGCATGTTATGTTGTTTGGTAAACTAATTCTGCTCCCGTTTTGCCCAGACCTAGCAAAATCGCAAATCATGTCTATGTGTTTTTTTGAAACATCTTGGGCGTTACCAATTTTTTGTATGCAATCCAAGATTAGTCTTCCAACAAAGCTTTGTGAATAAGAAAAATATGAAAGTGGAATTTTTGCAACATCTTTTTCGAAACTAACAGCATCAAAATTCATAAGTGAGCGAATTGTTTGGTCGTCTTCACGGCAAATTTTTGCAAAGTTACACAAATTTTCATCAACATTAGTCCAAACTTTTCGAAGTTCTGGCAATATTTTTTGTCTTAACAAATTTCTTGAAATCTTTGTGTCAACATTTGTTTCATCTTCAACAAAAGGAATTTGATTTTCATAAACATAAGAAAGAATTTCTTCTTTGGTTATATCCAAAAATGGTCTAACATAAAAATCATCTCTTATGTATTGCATGCCGCTTGCACCATTAAGACCCGACCCTCTTAAAATGTGAAGAAGAACTGTTTCTGCTTGGTCGTTTAAGTGATGAGCTATGGCAAGTTTGTCAACAAGCCCCTTCTTCTTTAAGTTTTCAAAAACAGAAAATCTTGCTTCTCTGCAAGCTTCTTCCATGCTCATTCCTTTTTGCTTCATAAGTGTTAACGCTTCAACCTTAAACTTATAAAACTTTATTCTGTTTTGTTTGCAATAGTCTTCAACAAAAATTGCATCTCTTAAATCATTTTCCCTTGTGTTGTGGTCAACATGAATTGCCATAACATCAATATCAAACACATCTTTGTTTGAAACCAAAAAATGAAGAAGAGCCATTGAGTCTGACCCACCACTAACAGCAACCCCAACAACATTCCCTGGACTAAACATTTTTTTATCTTTTATTAAATCCAAAACTTTTTCCATAAGTTATCCTCTTAAAATTTCTTAACAAAATTATATAACAAAACAAAAAAAATATCAATAGTGTTTTAAAAAAATGTGAAAAAACAACATATTTTAACACAAAATCAGCAAAAAATTAACGATTTTTTTGCAAAACTAAATTTTTTTCCATATTTTTCCAACCAAAACAGTCATGTCGTCTTCTGCATAATTTTGAGTTAATGACAAAGTTTCCCTTAAAATAATGTCTGCCAAAACCTGTGGATTTTTTGTTTCAATGTTGTTAATTAAGTCTTTTAGTTTTGTGATGTCTTCCCAAGCATCAACAACGCCATCACTTAAAAGAATGACCATGTCTCCATCATTTAATGCAAAACTCTTTGTGCTTGGAACAATGTTTTCAACAATTCCAAGAGGAAGTGCTGAGGTTTCAATAATTTTTGTTTCATCACAAAGTTTTAAAAATCCTATGCTTGCACCAATTTTTATTAGACTGCAAGTTCCATTCAAAAGATTAAAACAGCAAATGTCAAGCGCACTAAAACTATCTTCATTTCTAAGCGACAACAGTTTGTTCACATTGTTTAAAATCAAATTGTCATCAAATCCTGCTTCATAAAATTTTTCAACAAGGTTAAGTGAAAGTTCACTCAAACTTTTTGCTTGTTTTCCACTTCCCATTCCATCACAAATTGACATAAAAACATTTTGGTCGTTTAACTTTATGGCTGAATAAGTGTCACCACTAACTGGACTGTTATATTTTGTTTTTTGACTTACTCCATATGAAATGTTGTATGCAAAACTTTCATGTAACTTAATTTCCAAATACCCCGGCCTTTTTGATGGAAAAGTTTCAAACAAACTCATTTTTGTTTTTGTTATGCTAGAAACACATTTTTCAAGTTCTCCTTTGTTAAATTTTTTGTTTAAAACGCAAAGAAAAACACTTTTTATGTTCTCTTCTTCAAAAAGCACAACACACTCAACACAAGTAAGACCAATAAGACCAAGCTCTTCAACAATTTTTTCTTCCAAAGAAACATCAAAACTCACCGTTTTGTTAATGTCTGCTTCCAGTCTTTTTAACACATCAACAGTTCCACCAAGTTGATCGGCTGCAACTTGCCTAAAACTTTGTGCTGTTGAGTTTATTAAAGAAGATTGGCAAAACTCTTTTGATAGTGTGTTTATTTCATTTATTAAAATTGGAACTTTCCCGCAATTTTTCATAATTCTTGAAGACACATCACAAACTCCAACCTTCCCCCTTGAAACTGAAAGAGCCACAAGAGTTTTTAATTCATTGTCTGTTTGCATAATTGCACCAAGCGGACAAGAAGCCTTCTTTGAACACTTTTGACAAATGTTTTGATTTAGCCTATTTAACACATAATCTAATGCTTCATCTTTTCCAAAGTGACTTTTGTTCATGTTTAGATAAATGTTTTGCATCTCTTTAAAAACAACTTCTGTTTTATATAGTTTTTTAACCAATTCGTGCCTTGTGCTGTTAACCAGTTCTCTAACAGAAAATTCTTGAGTTTTTGTTATGATTGCGTTTCTAATTTTTTGTATTGTTTTTTGTGGAAAACATAAAACAAGGATGCAAGTGGCAATTGTTGGAAGAAACAAATAAATGCTATAATAATTAAACAAATATAAATTTGTGAAAACATCAATGAGCAAAACCCCAAAAACACTAAAAATTCTTTTTGATTTTGATGTTAACAACAAAATAACAGACATCATTGACAGCAAAACAAACATTGTTGGGTCGCCATCAATCATCATGCTCCCAACCCCAATTAGTGAGCAAAACGGCATGCTGACTTGTGGAGATAAAAATAATGACATAACAAAAGAAACAAACACACATAAAAACTTTGAAATAAGCCCATTATAATCCCAAACAGAACAAAAAGAAACCCCCAAAGCAACACAGAAAACGCCAGCACATATGGCTTCATCAAGCAAAAATTTTCGTTTTAATCCACGGGTTAGCAAGCTTTGAAATAAAAATAAATATGCATACAAACAAATAATGCCCAAAACAAGTTCGCAAACAGCCTTAAAAAACACATCTCCGTTTCCACTGTTTAAAAACAAGTGAACTCCTTGTGACAAAAAAGCATACAAGCCAATTAAAGTTTTATTTAATGGCTTTTTAAACTTTTTGTGAAGAAAATAAAACATCACAAAAACAAAACAAGTTGCACTTAATGAAATAACACTATTAACTGAACAACACGCAAGACACCCCGCCAGCAAATATAACGGAGTTATTATGTATATTTTTTGATTGCACCAAACAAGGGCAAAAAGCATTCCAAAGGCAAATGGTTTTATTCCATGAATGTCTGCAACACTAAATAGATAAAATAAAACAAAAAATAAAAAATATTTTATTGAACTGTAAACAACTCTTTTTGACATACAAAAAATCACCCACAAGTGATTATAAATCTTTTAAGGCAAAATAAAATGTTGAAATAAAATTAAAGATATGTTTTTTTGTTTAAAAATGAAGATTTTGATTATAAACTTGCTTTTTTAATCGTTTTAAGCTAAAATTAAACAATAAGGAGAAAAAAATGCGTGTTTGTGTTTTGGCAAGTGGCAGCAAAGGAAATTCAACTTATGTTGAAACAGAAGATGCAAAACTTTTAATTGATGCTGGACTTAGCAAAAAAGAACTTGAAAACAGGTTGACTTTAATTGGAGTTAACCCCTCTTCTATTGATGCAATTTTGATAACACATGAGCACAGCGACCACATTAAGGGCTTGGGGCAGTTTGTTAAAACATATAACACAAAAGTTTTTGCTCACAAAGATTCTTGGGCAATGATTGATGAAAAAGCACAAACAATTCCTGTTAACTGTGAAATTGAATTTAACGGCAAAGATTTTAATATCTTTGGAACAACAATTCAAACATTTGACCTAGACCATGATTCAAATCACTGTGTTGGTTTTTCTGTTATTGAAAAAAATAACCGTTTTAGCACAGCAACAGATTTGGGGCACATGACGGATGAAATTTTGAAAGTTTTGAAAGAAAGTGACCTCATAACGCTTGAATCTAACCACGACATAAAAACACTACTTAATAACCCAAACTACACCTATTCACTTAAACAAAGAATTCTTTCAAATCATGGTCATATCAGCAATGAAGAATGTTCAAAAACTATTTTATCTCTTTTGGGATTCAACCCCCGTGGAGTTATTTTGGGGCATTTGAGCGAACAAAACAACACACCAAATCTTGCCATTCAAACACTAAATAATGTTCTTGTTTCAAATGGTGTTACAAAAGATGATTTTAGCATAAACATTCAAGTTGCAATGCAACACACTCCAACAAAAATTTTTAAACTTAAAGATAAAAATTAGTAAAATTTAAAATAAAAAAAACACAAAACATATGGTTTTGTGCTTTTTTTACTAATTTTGCATTATTTTTCTGTTATTATATGCCAAATTTTTGCAGATTAGTATTTTGGTTCAATAATTCCATAACCACCAAAAGTTCTTTTATACATAATGTTCACTTTGTGTGTTTCTTCATTTAAATAAACATAAAATGAGTGGTCTGAACTTTCCAAATA
>CAMPBB010000005.1 GCA_946635125.1 uncultured Clostridia bacterium | reverse complement strand
TGAAAAGTGATATTGCTGTTGTTTTTGATTCAAAAGATTATTTAATTTTCAAAAGTTTGGGGGCGGATATGTTCTTTTTTAAAAAAGAAGAAGCAAAAACAAACATTAAAAGCGTTTTTTCATCTCACAAACTTGTGTTAATAACAGAAACGCTTGCCAAAATTTTGGAAGAAGACATAAAATTTTACGAAAGCAAAACAAATCCAATAATTTTGTGCTTGCCATCACTTAAAGGAGAAAGCGGACTTTCTTACAAAAATTTAAGCAAAAAAATAAGGTCATCTTTGGGGCTTGACATATAAAAAATTGAAGGAGGAAAACATGCAAGGAAAAATAATCAAAGTTTCAGGAGCACTTGTTGTTGCAGACAACATGGTTGGAGCAAAACTTTTTGATGTTTGCTTGGTGTCTGACAAAAAACTTGTTGGAGAAATAATTGAAATTCACGGAAGCAAAGCATCAATTGAAGTTTATGAAAACACAGATGGTTTAAAACTTGGCGATGTTGTTGAAAACACACAAAAGCCTCTTTCAATCAAGCTTGGACCAGGCCTTATTGGCAATGTTTTAGATGGAATTGGAAGGTCACTTAAAAACATTTATGAAAGTGTTGGTGACAGAATTAAAACTGGTGTTGACGCGCAAACATTAAATGAAGAGAAGAAATGGAAATTCACGCCCTTAAAAAAACTTAATGATGAAGTTTGTGAAGGGCAGGTTTTGGGTAGCGTTTTGGAAAGCCAAATCATCACACACAAAATTTTGGTTCCTCAAGGTGTTTTTGGGAAAATAACGCAAATAAAGCGTGGTGAATTTAACATAAATGATGTTGTTGTTAAAATTAAAACAAAAAATCAGTTTGTTAATGTTTGTTTAAGTTCTTTTTGGCCAATAAGAATAAAAAGACCAATCAAGAAAAAAATTGAAGTTTCTCAGCCAATAACAACAGGTCAAAGAGTTATCGACACATTTTTTCCACTCGCTCGTGGTGGCGTTGCGGCAATTCCAGGCCCTTTTGGAAGTGGAAAAACAGTTGTTCAGCATCAACTAGCAAAGTGGTGTGATGCCGATGTTGTTGTTTATGTTGGGTGCGGAGAGCGTGGAAATGAAATGACAGATGTTTTGAATGAATTTCCAACTTTAATTGACCCAAAAACAAACAGGCCTTTAATGGAAAAAACAATTCTTGTTGCAAACACTTCCGACATGCCAGTTGCAGCAAGAGAAGCAAGCATTTACACAGGTATTACAATTGCTGAATATTATCGAGACATGGGATATAATGTTATTGTGATGGCAGACTCAACTTCAAGATGGGCTGAGGCTTTAAGAGAAATGAGCGGAAGGCTTGAAGAAATTCCAGGAGAAGAGGGCTATCCAGCTTATCTTGGAAGCAGGCTTGCAAGCTTTTATGAGCGTGCAGGAAATGTTTTAACACTTGGTGGAGAAAATGCTTCTGTTTCATGTGTTGGGGCAGTTTCTCCTCAAGGGGGCGACCTAAGTGAACCAGTTTCACAAGCAACTTTAAGGATTGTGAAAGTGTTTTGGGGTCTTTCATCAAGCCTTGCTTACAAAAGGCACTTTCCCGCAATCGATTGGCTAATTAGTTATTCAAGTTATGTTCCAAATCTTAAAGGATTTTATCAAAACAATTTGTCTTATGATTTTTTGGAAAGGAAAAATTATGTGATGAAAATCTTGCAAGAAGAAAAAGAACTTGATGATGTTGTGTCACTTATGGGATTTGATGTTTTGGGAGACAAAGACAAAACAACTCTTTTAATTGCTCAAATAATTCGTGAAGATTATCTTCATCAAAATGCTTTTGATGAAACAGACACTTTTTCAAGTTTAAAGAAGCAAGACAAAATGCTTAAATGCATTTGTGAGTTTGCAAAACTTGCTTACATGGCTGTTGAAAGTGGAAAGGTTTATGAGCAAATATTAAGCATTCCTTCAAGGTCTTTGATTGGAAAAATGAAATACATAAAAGAAGATGAATTGGAAAAAATTGACACAATAATAAGTCAAATAAGCAGTGATTTTCTTTCTTTAAACAGCAAGGAGGAAGAGGAATGATAAAATATTTTAAAACAATAAAAGATGTTGTTGGCTCAATTATGATTGTTGAAGATATTGAAGATGTTGGCGTTGGTGAACTTGCTTTAATTGTGGACCAAAACGGAAATGAAAGAAACGGGAAAGTTTTGGAACTTGTTGAAAATAAGGCAATTGTTGAACTTTTTGATTCTTCAAACAACATGGACATTTCAAAAAGTAAAATAAGATTTTTGGGGAAAGGACTTGAAGTTGGTGTGTCAAAAGACATGCTTGGAAGAGTTTTTAACGGGCTTGGCATTCCAAGAGATGGTGGACCAAAAATCATTCCAGACAAGTTTTTGGATGTGAACATGGGGCCAATAAATCCAGTTGCAAGAGATTATCCAGAACAATTCATTCAAACAGGCATATCATCAATTGATGGTTTAAACACTTTGGTCCGTGGGCAAAAGCTTCCAATTTTTTCGGCAAGCGGGCTTCCACACAACTTGCTTGCTTCACAAATTGTTAGACAAGCAAAAGTTTTGGGAGATAATGAACAATTTGCAATTGTTTTTGTTGCAATGGGGATTTCAAATGACGATGCAACATTTTTTATGGAAGACTTTAAAAAGACTGGGGCAATTAAAAACACTGTGTCTGTCATAAACCTTGCAAGTGAATCAAGCGTTGAAAGAATATCTGCTCCAAGAATTGGTTTAACCATTGCTGAATATTTGGCATATGAACTTGATATGCAAGTTTTGGTGGTGATGACCGATATCACAAACTATGCAGAAAGTTTGAGAGAAATTTCAAGTGCAAGAGATGAAATTCCAGCAAGAAGAGGATATCCGGGATATATGTACACCGATTTTGCAAGCCTATATGAGCGTGCTGGAAAAATTAAAGGGAAAAAAGGAAGCATAACACAAATTCCAATTTTAACAATGCCAGATGACGATAAAACTCATCCAATTCCAGACCTAACGGGTTACATAACAGAAGGGCAAATAATGCTTTCAAGAGATTTATTTAAAAAGGGAATATACCCGCCAATTGATGTTTTATCTTCGCTTTCAAGGCTTAAAGATAAGGGAATTGGTGAAGGGAAAACAAAAGCATATCACAGTGACCTTTTAAACCAAATGTTTTACGCATATTCAAGGGGTAAAAACGCAAAAAATCTTGCAACAATTTTGGGTGAAAATGCCATTTCAAACATGGATAAAAATTATGTGAAGTTTGCAAATAATTTTGAAGAAAAATTTGTTTGTCAGGGTGAATATGAAAACAGAACCATTGATGAAACGCTAAACATTGCATGGTCACTTTTAAAAGAATTTCCAAGAAGTGAACTCAAAAGAATTAAAGATAAACACCTAGACATTTTGTTGGAGGAGAAGTAAGTTGGAAAATTTAAACATAAGTCCAAACAGAATGGAACTTAGAAAAGTTCGTGAAAAACTGAAAACAGCAAACAAGGGGCATGATCTTTTAAAAGACAAAACAAGTGGGCTTATAAAACTTTTTTACAAAGTGATTAAACAAACACGAGAAGAAAGACTGAAAGTTGAAGAGGAATTAAAAAAAGTTTTGGAAGGCTTTAACTTTGTTTTGCAAACAAATGGGATGGAAGAAACAGAATTTTTGTTAAACATTCAAAACAAAAATGTTAAAATCAATTTAAGTCAAGTTTCAAATCTTGGAGCAATTTGCCCAGAGATTGAAATTGCCAGCAAAATGCAAGAAGAAACTTGTTATTCTCCTCTTTCTTCAAGTTATCAATTTGATATTGTTATGGAAAAATTTTTTGAATTATTTCCCAAAATAATAAGCCTAGCAAATTTGGAAAAAACCGCCTATATTTTGGCAGATGAAATTGAAAAGTGTAAAAGAAGAACAAAGGCATTAGAAAATGTTTTAATTCCAGAATTTGAAAGTGTGTCAAAGCTGATTGAGCAAAAACTTTCAAACAGTGAACTTGAAAACACTGCAAGATTAAAGTCAATTAAAAAAACAAAAAAGTCCTAACAAAAAAACAGCCCAAGTTTTGCGCTGTTTTTATTTTTTTCTTTTAAATAAAGATGCAATTTTTCTTAGCATTTTTCCAATGAATGTGTTTGGAGGAAACTTATTTTTTATTTTTTCCTTCAAACTTGGTTTTTTGTAAATTGAATTTCCCACCTTTTGCTGTGTTTTGATTAAATCAATTATCATATCAAAATAGAAAGGTGATTTTTTAAAAATGTTCCAATATATTTGACTATGAGTAACTTCCGGTTGATAAATAGGTTGCATTTGCCCAGCATAGTGAATTATATATGGGTCTTTTTTTGCTTGAAGATATTCATCAATTAGATATTTTGGACTGTAAAACATTGTTTTTTCATCAAAGTCTTTATGAAAAGAGAAACAGTCCCATCTTAAATCAAGGAAATACACTTTATCTTTACATACCATATTTAAAACATCTTGATCCTGATATATCCAAGGTTTTGACAGAGCAATATCAAATAAATATTTTGTGGATATTGTTGTTGACATCTCTTTAATATTAAAAATCATAATACCAGCACAAAAATAATCAAAAACATTTGTTAACTTTAATTCATTTTTTATATAGTCATAGTATTTTTTCCCTTCATTATTATGACTGTTACATCTAGAAGACATTGGAATATCTCGGCATGCAGCCACATAGTTATTTCCTATGTCTATTGAATATAAGTCTGCTAAATCATGATTGACAATAATATCGCAATCTAAATATATAGCTTTATTATAATGTTTTAATAAGTCTAAAATAATAAATCTTAAGTAAGTTGATGTGTTACAGTAATCTCTTTCATGTAAATTCAACCCAGCGATATAACTTGCAGTTTTTATAAACCTAATACTAATATTTTTGGTTTGTGAAACTGTTTTTAATAAAAGCTCTTTATTATGTGTTGAGATGTTGTTATCAAAGACAACAATATCATATTTATTAGTTAAATTGCTGGTTTCTACTATTGATTGAATTGATATTCCCAAATGTTTTGCATAATTATTATCACTAGCAAAACAAATACATATTTTATTTGGATTTAGAGGTAATAAGTATGGATTTGTGTTGTCTTCAAAAAAAACTAAAGGTAGTTCTTTTATTTGTAAGTTTGGGTTATTGTTTTTTAAATTGTTCACATAAATTGTTAAAAGTATTTCATAGATTGTGTACATTAAGTTACTTTCTGGATAGGATATGTCAGTGCTTATTTGTTTTTCCTTTATGAAAGTATTTATAATAGGTGAAATCCAATCAAAATATCTTTTAAATAGTGCTTTTTGCATTATAAATTGGTTAAAATGATATAATTGACTACTTGTTAATGTTGAATGTACGATATTTTCACAATTTGGATAAAGTTTTATAATAATATTAGATAACAGATTAATATCTTCATATAAAAAAGAAGGGCTATTTTTAAAATAGTTATAAATGGACAATTTTGTGTTGCTATTATTAATATATGTTTTTTGAGGTAAAATGATATCGTATTTTTCAGTATACTTACATATTTCTTTATCAGTAGTCCCTATTTGATACAAAACATTATCGTTTATGCTATCATAAAAAAATTTTTTATGCTGTTCATTAAAACAGAAATATTTGTCTGCGTGAATAAATCCAATGTAATTACAATTTGTGTCATTTAATTTGTTGTATACAAATCTTTGAACAGCAACTATATTGTATGTTTCATATTCTTTTATAATATTTTTTTTATCATTAATCGAAAGATTTAAACCATCTACTGAATCCTTAAATATGCTTATGGGGATAATTGAATCAATTGTATTGTGATAAAATTTATTATTCCCAATACTGTAAATTTGAATATTTTTTATCATTAGCTAAAGCCTCCATTATCCACATAATACCAAAAATATTGCTTAATGTAAAGTGAATAAAAAAAAATAATTGACTTAGAATGGAGTCAAATGCTATAATATTTTGAAAGTATAATGAGAGGTAAAAATGCAATTAGAAAAGATGGTGTCTATTATTTTAGATACAAATAAAGCTACACAAGATGAAATTATTAGAGCTGTAGAGTCCATAAATAAACAAACATATCCCAACTTGGAGAAAATAGTAATTGTAAAAAATAAAATATCAAATGATCAATGTAATGACTATAAACAAATTATCAGCAATGGAGAACTTTGCGCAAGATTGATTGACGGTTATTTAAACTGTAAGGGGGATTACATTGTTTTTTTAGATGCTAAGACATATATTTGTCGGGATTTTATTCGTAAAATGTTAAGCACATCTTTATCGAAAAATGCTGATATTTGTTTGTCAGACTGGGTACTTGATTCCAATGGGAAGAAAGTATTTATTCCATATGAGGAGTTGAGAAATAATGATTTTTGTTTAAATAACAGTGAATTGTTATATAAATATCTTTCAGGGCATGGCTACAATTTTTCTTGGGAATTATTATGTAATAAATTAATTAAACGCTCTGTTATGGAAAATGCAAAGAGTGATTTGCTTATGGTAAAAGAGTTAACGAAAGATAATTTAATGGTAATTTCACTTGTTTTATATAGATATTGCAACAGGTTAGTCAATTGTCATAATGTTCCTGTATTTATATCAAATATTAGTGTTGGAGCAAATTATGATTTTTTAAATGAGAAAAATTATAAAAAAATTGATATTTTGTTTAAAAAATTATATGCACTACTTTTTAATATGCAAGATTATGATAATTTAACAAAGGAATTTAATCTTTGGAAAAATAAAATTTTATGTCTAATGCAAAACAATTTTAGTTCATTAAAAGATAAGAAACAATTTTTTGAAATTTTTAAAAATATTGATAATAATTGTCATGTAAATATGCCAATGGATTTTGTTGATTTTGGCGACGAATATTTTTTATACGAGAATATAATTGATGAAATTTTAAAAAAGGACACAAAAGTAGTTAGTTTTGATATATTCGATACATTAGTGATGAGAAAATGTTTGCATCCAACGGATATTTTTGTTGTTTTAAATTCAATTTTTAGTCAGCAGTTGTCAAATTCTTTTATTGTTAATTACAAAGATTTAAGAGTTTTGGCTGAAAGTGCTTTGAGAGAGAAAAAGAAAACAGAGATAACTCTTCAAGAAATTTATGATTATATGGTTGATGAGTATGGTTTTGATAGAGAATTAGCATATGAAATAATGAAAAAAGAAATTGAGTTGGAACTTGATTTTTGCGTTCAGAGAAAAACTGGGAAAGATTTGTATGACATCGCAACAATTAATAATAAAGTGGTTGTATATTCGTCAGATATGTATTTGAATAAATCGGTTATAATGGATATTTTAAGCAAAAATGGTTATGATGCATCAAAAACATTATTTTTAAGTTCAGTGTATAAAGAATTTAAATGGTCAGGTAAATTATTTAAAATTCTTTTCAAACAGTTAAATATAAAAAGCAATGAACTTGTTCACATTGGAGATAACTATGTTGTGGATGTTGAAAGCCCAGCGAAACTTGGTGTGAAGACTTTTTACTTACCTAATGTAAATGATTTGTTCTATCAACATAATTATAATACACTGCTTTATAACAATAAATCGTTGATTGATGAATGGGCTGTTAATGTTTATGTGGGGCTTAGACTTATGTGTGGGGTCGTTGCAGCAGAATTATATGATTTTCCATTTTTCCACAAGGTATCTGATTACAATTGTAGCACAAAACTTATTGGTTATTACCTTGTTGGTATGCACTTATATTCATTTGTGGATTGGATAAAAGATAATTCTAAAACTAAAAACACTCTTCATTTTATAGCAAGAGATGGTTATTTACCAATGAGGGCATTTGAAATATTTAGAAAATATAATAAGAAATTACCACAAGTTAATTATTTATTTTTATCTAGAAAATTCTTATTTCCACTATCATTTTATGAAAAAAAAGATATTTTTGCATCTATTGTGCAAATTATATTTGAAAATTGTAGTATTGAAAAATTTTTGAATTACTTTCCTAAAAGCTGTATTAATGATAAAGTGGTAAATGAGGTAAGTGATTCTGAAAGAAAACGATTGTTTAAAAATCAAGATGATTTTATGAGAAGTGCTCCATTTTTGATGAAATGTATAAATTTTGATAAACTAAATGATTTTAAAACAGTTGTTAAGAATAAGTATTTAAAAGCAATCAAACCAAATGATTTGATTGTTGATATGGGGTATAGTGGGCGTGATGAAATAATATTATCTAAGCTTTTAGGATTTGCTGTTAACAGTTTATATTTACATACTAGGGCAGATTATTGTCAATTAAATTTATCAAAAGTAAATGCTGAAAATAGGTGCTATTATAATTATCTTCCTAAAGTCATTTTTGACATTAGAGAAATAATTTTTTCTAGTTTATCTCCAACATTGGTTAAATATGATGAAGAAAGTGATAAGTTAATTTTCTCCAATAAGGGAGAATTGAACGAGAATGTAATTGCAATTATATCAACAATACAAAATAATGCGCTTAAGTTTGTGGAGGACTTTTTGAGTAAATATAGTAAGTATAACGACTCAGTAATTTATCCAAGAGCTAATGCATCATTGCCTTGGGAAACTTACTTACTATATTCAAGTCGTTTTGATAAAAAAATGTTTGAGAATTTTGTGTTTGAAGATGATATAGGTATTGGTTATCATTCTCTTGTTGATCCTTGGGAATGGATGTGTGATCGTCCAAGTGTAAACGCATTAAATGAGTTTTCGACGAAACATCCTTTCTTAAGAAAAGTTGCAAATAAATTCTTCCCTTATGGGACAAAAAGAAGAAAGTTTGCAAAAAGGATTTATTTATTCTTGAAGAAAATTAAAAACAAAATTTTCTGCCACAAAAAAATAACTAATTAATATTCATTTGCAAAAAATTGTGCAAAAAATCGTGAAAAAATAGTGGAAAAGTGTTGCAAAAGTTACTTTTTATAATAATTTTGTGAAAATTTATGCAAAAAATTTGATATTTTGCTCTTACTTTTATTAAAATAGTTTGATGATTTTAAAAATAAATTATGTGAAAATTTTATAATGTTTTGTTGAGTCGAAAACAAATGGGAGAAATTTTTATGACAATTTACGATTTTAGTGTTTTGGATCAAAATGGAGAGCAATTTAGTTTACAGCAATATGCTGGAAAAGTGTTGCTTGTTGTGAACACTGCAACAAAGTGTGGTTTCACTCCACAATATGATGCCTTGGAAAAAATGTATGAAGAACTTAAAGACAAAGGCTTTGAGATTTTGGATTTTCCTTGTAACCAGTTTTTTCATCAAGCTCCAGGTAGTGATGAAGAAATAAACACTTTTTGCTCTTTAAAGTTTAACACAAAGTTTAAAAGATTTAAAAAGATTGATGTTAAAGGGAAAAATGCAGACCCACTTTATAAGTGGCTTATCACTCAAAACGAAAATAATAAACCACAAGCAATCAAATGGAATTTTACCAAATTTTTAATTAACAGAAAAGGTGAAGTTGTTAACAGATTTGCTCCAACAGACAAGCCAGAAAACTTTTTAAATAAGGTTAAAGAGGAAATAGAAAAATAAACAATCAGCATTTGCTGATTTTTTTAATCTAAAATAAGTGCTTTGAATTATTTTTATAATTAAAACACTCTGTGCTATACTTAAAAAGCAAAAGGAGAAAGTGTTATGCGCTTAACATTTAACATTTATTATTCAGGTAAAAATGGCAATGCTAAAAAATTTATGGAAGAAATGCTTTCAAGTGGAGTTGTGGATAAAATTAGGGCAGAGAAAGGAAATATTAAGTATGAGTATTTTTTTCCAGCAGATGATGAACAAACAGTGCTTTTAATTGATAGTTGGGAAAATCAAGAAGCATTAGACAAACATCATGCATCGCCAATGATGGCAGAAATTGCTCAGTTAAGAGAAAAATATGATTTGCATATGAAGGTGGAAAAATATGTGTCTGTGGAAGATTTTGAAGTAGATAATAATTTTATAAGAAAATAAGAAAATACAAAAAGGGTAAAATATGAAAGAAATTAAAAACAAAAAGTTTGATGAAGAAAGGTCATTATATAATATTCAAAATGCAGTGGTTTTAAATTGCGAATTTGCTGGGGAAAAGGACGGAGAATCTGTTTTGAAAGAAACTAGGAATATTGTTGTGGATAATTGCAAATTTTCTTTGCGTTATCCAATTTGGCATGCTCAAAAATATGAATTAAAAAATTCTAGTATGGATGAAAAAACTCGTGCACCAATTTGGTATTCAAATGATGGACAAATTAAAGAATGCAAAATAGATGGAGTTAAGGCTTTAAGAGAATGCCAAAACACAACAATTGAAAACAGCACAATCAATTCAACAGAGTTTGGTTGGAAAACAAACAATACAAGAGTTGTTAACAGCGAAATAACAGCGGAATATGTGTTTTTGGATTCTAAAAACATAAAAATGGATAATGTCAATTTTACTGGTAAATATTCATTTCAATATGTTGAAAATTTAGAAATAAAAAACTCTGTTTTAGACACAAAAGATGCTTTTTGGCATAGCAAAAATGTTGTTGTTAAAGATTCTGTTATAAAGGGTGCTTATCTTGCGTGGTTTTCTGATGGCTTAACTTTGATTAACTGCAAAATAAGTGGAACTCAACCACTCTGTTATTGTAAAAATTTAAAACTAATAAATTGTGAAATGACCGATTGTGATTTGGCTTTTGAATATTCAGAAGTTAATGCAGAAGTAAATGGCTTTGTTAAGTCAATCAAAAACCCAAAATCTGGAATTATTAAAGTGGGTAGCGTTGGAGAAGTTGTTTTGGAAGAATCCATAATGGAATCTAAGGCACAAATAATCGTAACAAAAAAATAAGGTTATATTAGAATGGAAATTACCAAATAAGTAGATAGTATTTGATGGTTAATTTTCTACATTTCAAAGCGAGAAATAAGCGTTTTCATAAAATGAGAGCAAAAAAGTAACGAAAGAACTTGTGAAATATTATGAAGTTTTTGTTGCTGATGAACTAGAATTATTTTAAAATCCATTAATATCGACCATAAAGAATCACACCAATTTGGTGTGGTCTTTTATTTTGTGACTAACGATCAGTCTTGAATTGTAACTTATTCGGGGGTGTAATATTATTGTTTAATAGCGTGTTTTTTATTGTTTTAATTAGTTGTAGATTATAATTCAAATGTTTTTTATATATGCTTTTTGGTAAAAAGTGCTTTGCAATAGTTTTTCCTATGTTGAACTGTGTTATTATATCAGGTTTTATTTTGTGATATTTGTGTTGTTTTAAGAATGCAATATATTTTTCTGGTGAATGTGTTAAACAATTTATTGCTGCAACCAAAAATCTGTGATTTCTTGTGTTTAAAAAGCTAATGCGTTCATATATTTGTGGATTAAAAGGTTTGTATGGAGAAAGGTTTTGTTTTATTTGTTTATAAATAATCCAATCAAATTCTATTGAACTAAAAATGCAATTATATCCAT
>CAMPBB010000004.1 GCA_946635125.1 uncultured Clostridia bacterium | reverse complement strand
AAGCTCAAGAAGAAGCAACTGAGGAAGTAGCTGAAGAAACTCAAGAAGAAGCAAAACCTCAAAAAAATCAAACACAATCTCGCAAAAAAAGTGAAAACGCAAAAGAAGAAAAGAAAACTGAAACAAAGAAAGCCGAAAACAGTAAAGACGAAAAATAAAGCTTAACACTTGACTAAACACAAAAAATCAATTATAATAAACAAAACTTAAGGATATTTTAGGAGCAAAAAAATGAACGCTAAAAAAATTATTAGTTACACATTACTTGGAATAATTGCTGCACTAATTGCGGTGGTGATTATTTTGTCTTTCGTGACAAAAAAACTTTCACCAGCAATTGCTGATGTTGCAACAACACAAGAAATATCAAGTCCAACAGAAATCACAATTTCAAAATATGAAGATTCAAAAGAATATATGTATAGAATGCAAAAAGCAAACGCATCAGTTGATGAAAACATCAAAAATGATTATGAGCTTGTTTTGAAAAAGTTTAACAACTTGGGATATTTCACATATATGCAACAATTATTTTTAGGACTTGGAGATTTCAAGAACGAAATTGTTTATGGAAAGACAACAAGCATTTCAAACCTTCACAAAGAAACAAATGGATATCTTGTTGAATTTGTTTATTCAAGTGACCAAATTTTAAAAGATGTTAATGGAAAAGCTTACAAAAATGAAGATGGAAACGAAGTAAAATTTTCAAAATTAGACATTTTTGTTGACAACTCAAACGAAGTTAGCACCTATAAGCTTTATTTAAAAACTTACACAAGTGATGACACTTCAGTTTATTACACATATAACATTTGTGCAAATGTGAACTCTTTATATGAAACTTGCAATGACTTTGACAAAGGTGAAAAAATGCAAGGAAAATTGGCCTAAAAAAATGTGGTGAAAACCACATTTTTTATTTTATTTTGTTTTACTTATAAAAAATATTGCGATATAATTAAGTAGTTAAAAGAAAAAAGTAGGTGCAAAAATGAGAAGATTAGATAAAATCATGTATCCAGAAAGCGTTGCTTTAATTGGTGCAAGTGAAAAAGAAGGAAGCGTTGGGAACGAACTTTTAAAGCGTATGCTTGAATTTAAGTATAATGGTAAAATTTATCCAGTAAATCCAAAACATTCACAAATTTTAAATTTAAAATGTTACAAGAAAATAACTGATGTTTTGGGGCAAATTGACCTTGCAATAATTGCCGTTCCAGCAAAATTTGTTGGCGGTGTTTTGGATGAATGTCACTTGGCTCAAGTTGACAACATCATTATTATTTCAAGTGGATTCAAAGAAATTGGTGGTGAAGGGCTTGAACTAGAAAAAGAACTTCTTGGAAAAATTGAAAAGTATAACTTAAATGTTGTTGGCCCAAACTGCCTTGGGGTGTTTAATGCTGATGGAAAATTAAATTTTGATGGTTGTTTTGCTCCAACAGTTCCAAAGGTTGGCAGTCTTGGATTTGCAACACAGTCAGGAGCTCTTGCTGGTGGTGTTTTTAATGTTAGTGAGTCAAAAAGAGTGGGCTTTGGGCAAATGATTTCTCTTGGCAATCAAACAGATGTTGATGCTCTTGACGCCTTGGAACAATGGGAAAGTGATGACAACATCAAGGAAATTTTGTTATATCTTGAAAGCATTCCATCTCCAAGCAAATTTAGAAAAATTGCAACAAGAGTTGCAAGAAAAAAACCAATTCTTGCCATTAAGTCAGGAAGAAGTGAACAAGGAGCAAAGGCTGCCGCATCTCACACTGGCTCACTTGCTGGTTCCGATAGTGCTGCCGACGGGCTTTTAAAATCTTGTGGAGTTATCCGTGAAACAACTTTGAGAGAAATGTTTAACGATGCTCAAGTTTTGGAAAAGTGTGAACTTCCAAAAGGAAAAAGGCTTGGAATTATCACAAATGCTGGTGGCCCAGGAATTCTTGCAACAGACAGTGCTTTTGATTATGGATTGGAAGTTCCAACTTTTAGTGACGAACTCCAAGAAAAAATTTCAAAGTTAACCCTTCCACAAGCAAGCAAGAAAAACCCAGTTGACCTTGTTGCAAGTGCTTCAATGGAGCATTACATAAATGTTGCAAACGAAATGCTTAAATCAGATGAAATCGACATGCTTTTGGTAATTTATTTATATATAACTGGCAGACATGACTTAGACATTCAAAAGAACTTGGAAGAACTTAAAAAGAAATATCCACAAAAGCCAATTGTTGTTTCTTACATGACAACACCAGACTTTTTTGAAAAAGTGAAAACAGAAATTCGTGACCCACAAGTTGTTATGTTTGACGATGTTGCAGACGCCGTTCGTGGTCTTGCAATGCTTCAAAGAAGAAAAGAGTTTTTGGATGAAATCAAAGAAAAAACACCACAAGTTGTTGTTAAAAAAGATGCTGTTAACAAAATACTTTCAAAAGCCAAAAAGGAAGCAAGAACGCTTTTAACAACAAAAGAAAGTTTGGAAGCTTTGAAGGCATATGGAATTTTGGAACCAAAGTGGGGTTCTGCCTTAAATCTCATGCAAGCTGAAAAACTTGCCAAAAAAATTGGTTATCCGTTAGTTTTGAAGATGTCATCAAAAACAATTAGTCACAAAACAGATTTTGGTGGAGTGGTTGTTAACATTCAAAACAGTGAACAATTAAAAACTGCATTTAAAGATTTGGAAAACAAGTGCAAAGAAGCAGGAGTTTGGAAGTCTGTTGATGGAATTATTGTGATGGAGCAAATTTCTGGAAGTGGAAGAGAACTTGTTGCTGGAATTGCGGAAAACGGAAATTTTGGTCACCAAATAATGTTTGGAATTGGCGGAATTTTTGTTGAGGCGTTAAAGGAAGTTGCTTTCAGACCTTGCCCACTTTCTGTGCGTGATGCAAAAGCTCTTATTTCATCAACAAAAGCAAAAAACATTATGGGAAACATTCGTGGCAAAAAGGCAGTTGATGAAAATGAAGTTGTTAATTCGCTCTTGTCACTTAGTCAATTTGTTGCTGATTTTAAGTGCACAAAAGAAATAGACATCAATCCATTCATGATTGATGAAAATGGAAGATTTGTGGCTGTTGATGCTAGAATTGTGACAAAATAGTTAAAAAACACATGGCAAAGATGCTTTTTTGGTGGGCTTGCCGTGTGTTTTTTTGCATTTTTAAAACACTTGCAAATTCCTTTAGTTTGTGGTAACATATTCTCTATATGGAAAAAATATGCAATCAATGCCCAAGGCATTGCAAAGTTAACAGAGAAAAAGAAGTTGGTTTTTGTGGGGCAAACAATGTTGTAAAAATCTCAAAGGTGATGTTTCATCACTGGGAAGAGCCAGTTATTTCTGGCGGAGAAAAAGACAAGGGAAGTGGCGTCATATTCTTTTCTCATTGCAACCTAAAATGCGTTTATTGCCAAAACTATGAAATAAGCCATTTTGATGTTGGAAAAAATTATAGTGAAAAAGAATTGGCAAATTTATTTAAGGAACTTGAAAATAATGGGGCGTTAAACATAAATTTGGTAACGCCAACTCACTATGCTGAAAACATTTTAAATGCGTTAAAAATATATAAGCCAAAGATTCCAGTTGTGTATAACACTGGTGGATATGATAGCCCAGAAGAACTTTTAAAACTTTGTGGATATGTGGATATCTTTTTAACTGACTTTAAGTATTATGATGACAAGTTGGCAATAAAATATTCTGGCTGTCCAAATTATTTTAAAAACATGCAAGAGTGCTTGAAAGCAATGAGAAAAGTTTGCCCAAAAGATGAATTTTGTGATGGCTTAATGAAAAAGGGAATTATTGTTAGACATTTGTTGCTTCCAAATAACACTGATGACAGCATAAATGTTTTAAAGGAAATCAAAAACATTTTGGGTGAAAAAACATATATTAGCCTTATGAGCCAATACACTCCACATGGGAAAGCACAAGACTATGCTGAAATTAACAGAAAGTTAAAACCTCTTGAATATAAGAGAGTGAAAAATTATATGCTTAAACTTGGATTTACAAATGGATTTGTTCAAGAAATGAGCAGTGCAACAGATTTGTTCATTCCAGATTTCAAGGAAAATTAAAAAAGTTTACCAACATTTAGTAAACTTTTTATTTTTCTCCAAAACTTAATGAATTGGCACTTTTGTTTTCTGACTTTGAAAACAAGCCTTTTTTGCTTTTTGTTGTAATCAAACTTTGGCAAGCCTTGTAGGCTTTTTGAACAATTGTTTTTGTTGAAATATTTTTAACTATTTCATCAAAAGTTGAGTCATAAAGTTTGCCATCTTTGTTTGTTTGAGCAACAACCAAATTTTCATTTAATTTTGAAAGATTTTTGTTTAACGCTTTAAAAAACTGTGTTGTTTTTTTCTTGAAAACCAAACTTAATTTTTGGATTTTTTCAATTTCTTTTTGTGACATTTGTTTGTCCAAAAGGCTTTCAAGGTTGCCATCATTAAAGTAGGCAAGAGCAACAATTCTTTTGTTTTCATCACTTAAAGCTGTTCTTTGAAGAACTTCTTTTAGGGTTAAACTGTCTTCTCTTGCTTTTAAAAGGCTTTCATTTCCAAGAATGTCTTGCTTGTTTATTGAGGAAAATGTTGTTATTAGGTCTTTTTCATTGTTTTTTGTTATATATTGATTTTTGAGTAAAGTGATGGCACTTTCAGTTAATTTTTCAAGTTCTGTGCCAAAAGAGGTGTTATCTTTAATTATTTCCTCAAAAACTGTTTGCAAAAACTCTTTTGCGTCAATAATAAAATAACTTTCTTCGTTTAACACTTCACTTTTAATGCCGTCTTTTGTTATTGAAAAAATATTCATCTGTTAAGTTCATCTTCCTTTTTTGTTGGATTTTCAAGTTTTATATTATTTTGTTGTTTTAATTTTGATTCAACATAATTTTTTATTTTATCTTTGTGTGATTTTTTTGTCATAGAATAGGTGTATTGTGAATTCATGAAACTAAGTTGAAGAGCCATTGTCCTGTTAACATGATTTTTTATTTTACTTTCAATAATTTCATCTTCTTTCTTTTCTTTTTTAAATAATTCATCTTGTTTTTTGATTAAGGCATTTTGCTCTTTTTTTGATTCAGCCAAAAAGAAAATTTGCCAAGAAAGGTCGTTGATTTCATCTGAGTATTTATTTGTAATATCAATTGATTTTCCAAGTTTTATATATATTTTTTTTGCAACAGAATAACTATATTTTTGAAGAGCGGATAAGTCCCTTTTTGTCATATAGTCAAATTGTGGCATATATTCTTCTTGTTCATTTTTTGTGAGTTTGAAAACAGATAGAAAATCGTGGTTATCTATCTTATTAAGGGTTGGATTTTTATATTCCGCCTTTAAAAGATTCATCATATCAAACAAGATGCCACCAGTTTCTTCATCAATTCCAAACGGTTGTTCGTCATAGAATTGAACAAAATTATAGAAAAAGGCCAATCCGTCTAAAAAGTCATAATCTTTTGTTTTTGATTGTTTTTCAATTTCTTTTGTTTTAAACATTTTATCACTCCTAAAAATGTTATATAATATTATAACACATTTAAACAAATATTTCAATATGTATTTTTAAATCAAAATAAATTCACTTGACAAAAATCACAAAAATATAATAAATTATAATAAATTAGGGGGAAAAACATGTTAAAACTTGTAAACATAAAAAAATCCTATAAAACTGGAGACACCCAAACAGAGGCGTTAAAGGGAATTTCAATAGAGTTTAGAAAGGCTGAATTTGTGTCCATTTTAGGGCCAAGTGGTTGCGGAAAAACAACACTTTTAAACATTGTTGGAGGGCTGGACCGTTATAACAGCGGTGACCTTGTGATTGAGGGTAAATCCACAAAAGAATATAAAGACAAAGATTGGGATAATTACCGCAATCACTCAGTTGGGTTTGTTTTTCAAAGTTATAACTTAATTCCTCACCAAACGGTTTTGGAAAATGTTGAACTTGCGTTAACGCTTTCAGGAGTGTCAAAAAAGGAAAGAAGAGAAAGAGCAACAGAAGTTTTAAAGAAAGTTGGTTTAAAAGACAAGTTAAAAAACAAGCCAAATCAACTTTCTGGTGGACAAATGCAAAGAGTTGCAATTGCAAGAGCTTTGGTTAACAATCCAGAAATCATCTTGGCTGATGAGCCAACAGGGGCGTTAGACAGCAAAACAAGTGTGCAAATAATGGAACTTTTAAAAGAAATTTCAAAAGAAACTCTCATTGTGATGGTTACGCACAACCCAGAACTTGCTGAAAAATATTCCACAAGAATTGTGAAACTAAAAGACGGGCAAATTGTTGATGATTCAAAGCCATTTACCGAAGAAGAGCAAAAAGAAGAAGCTGAGAAAAGAAAACTTGCAAAAAATGAAACTCAAAAAACAAGTAAAAAGCAAAAAAATAAGAGCAAAATGTCTTTTTGGACTGCAATGGCTCTTAGTTTTAAAAATTTGTTAACCAAAAAAGCGAGAACGCTTTTGGTGTCTTTTGCTGGGTCAATTGGAATTATTGGAATAGCGCTTGTTCTGGCTATATCCAGCGGTTTTTCCGCTTATGTTGACAAAACACAAAGAAACACCTTGTCATCATATCCAGTTGAAATCTCAAACAGCGACTTTAACATGCCAGCTCTCATGCAGTTGTTTTTAAAAACTGATTCCAAAAAACGAGAAAATGATGGCGACAAAGTTTATGTTAAGCAAGAATTAACCGACCTTTTGCAAAATTTTAATGAAAGCAATGTGTCTAACGATATTGGCTCATTTAAAACTTTTTTGGAAAATGACGGCAAAAAGGAAATAGAAAAATACACAACAGCAATTCAATATCTCTATGGTCAAGGGGTTAATCCTTATTATTATGATGAAACAGAAGATAGATATATCAACACAAACACAACAGACCTTTTTAAAGAAACAATGGCAAATTATGCAGCAACTCACACGGCAGTTTTAACAAATGAAGACAAGAGAAAAAGATATGGCTTAATTTCAACGCTTTTTGCTGGTGGAATATATTTCGACTCTGGTTTTTGGAGTGAGATGATTGACAATCAAAAAGTTTTGGATGAGCAATATGAGCTTATTAAAGGAACTTATCCACAAAACGCAAATGAAGTTTTGGTTGTTTTAAATGAAAATAACGAAATAAGCGACTATACGCTTTATGGTTTGGGGCTGTTATCTCAAGCAGAGCTTGATAACTTGATGGATGCCTATATCAATCAAACAGAAGGAGAGCCAATAACAAAAACATATGATTATGATGAAATTATGAGTAAATCATATAGGCTTGCTCTAACAAGTGGCTTTTTCCAAAAAGAAGATGAAACTGACCCTAATTCAAGTTATATAGACATTAGGCAGATAAGTGATGCTGATGCCAAAAAAGCAAAGATTGCTCAGTTATATTCAGATGTTAATAAAACAATTGAAGTGCATGTTTCTGGAATAATTAAGGCAAAAGACGACCAAAACACATCAATAAAAACTTGCATTGCTTACACAAAGGCTTTAACAGATTTGATTATTGAAAAGAACAATCAGATGCCACTTGTTCAAAGTGTTGATGGTGGGGAAACAATAGACTTAAAGGTTTATGTAACAGAAATGGGTGGAGCACCACAGATTAAGCACTATTCAGAAAAAGATGTTGTTTTAGCTTATTTAAATAAAATTGATAAAAATAATCCAATTGGAGTTAACTTATATCCAATCAACTTTGATTCAAAATCAAGCATTGTGTCTTTCATTAACAAATATAACGATATGCAAAAATCACTTGGAAACGAAGAGAAGGTTATAACATACAGCGACACCATTGGAACGCTTATGAGTTCAATTTCAGTTATCATTTCAGCAATAACTTACATTTTGATTGCATTTGTTTCAGTTTCACTTATTGTTAGTTCAATCATGATTGGTATAATAACATACATTTCAGTTATTGAACGAACAAAGGAAATTGGAGTTTTGCGAAGTGTTGGTGCGTCAAAGCGTGATGTTAAGCATGTGTTCACCGCAGAAAGCTTCATAATTGGGCTTACAAGCGGAGTGTTTGGAATTGTTATTTCACTAATTTTGTTAATTCCAATAAACATTGTTTTAAACCACTTCACAAACCTTGGCTCAATTGCAATGCTTCCAGCTTTGGGTGCGGTTATTTTGGTTTTGATAAGCGTTTTGCTAACATTTATTGCTGGGCTTATTCCAGCAAGGGCAGCAGCCAAAAAAGACCCAGTTATTGCTTTAAGGGCAGTTTAAAAAAATTTTTAAATTTTGTGCATATAAAAAAATATTTAGTAAATAATATAAATAGACCTTTGGGAAATCTTTTGATCTCAAAGGTCTTTTTTATTTTTGCAAAAAACAAAGCAAAAAAATAACGAAATAACCATAAAAAACAATACAAAAACCACTTAAAATAAAAAAGTTATAAGCACAAACTGTGTTTTAATCGATTTTGCCGTAATGCTTTGCTAAACTTTTAAAATATTTTTTCATAAATAAATTGACAAAAACCCATTTGTATGTTAAACTCTAAATTGTCAAAACAAAGTTTAAAAAACAAGTTTTGAACTAAATAGATTAAAAACAAATTCAACCAAAACATGGAGAAGTACTCAAGTGGTTGAAGAGGATGCCCTGCTAAGGCATTAGTACGGGAAACCGTAGCGAGGGTTCAAATCCCTCCTTCTCCGCCAAAAGAGAACTGTACGCGCACTCAAAATGAGTGGCGTACTTTTTTTGTTACAGAAGAATATTTTGGAATAGTGATTCCTTATACTAAGAAAACATTATATAAAATGTTTGACAAATTTAATTATTAATGATATCATTATTTCATAATATTATGATATCATAAGGAGTAAGAATGAACAACACAAAAACGCCAACAGCTAAAAAGGTCATGTTCCCGTTGCGATTGCCACCTGATATGTATAAGGAAATACGAAAAATTGTTGCAATAGAGCATGAGAAAGGAAATTATAGATACAGCACAAATGATTGTTTAACACAAATTATAGAAAAGGGATTGAAGGAGAAAAAATGAAAAGAAGTGATATTATACAAACTATCGGTAGTGAATTTTTAGTTAGTAATATAGAAAATGATGAATTCAAATATTCAAAAGAGTTTAAAAAGCTGTCAATACCCTTTACTCCAATAAAAAGTAGTAAAGGTAGTAGACACTATGATAATCTAGATATTAGATTTGTTTGTCATGATGTTTCTGTTTTAATAGAAACAAAAGTTGATTTTGATAAGGATATTGAAATGGCAAAAGAACAACTTTCAGCTTATGTGGAATATGAAAAACAAATTAATAACAACAAGATTGTTGCAATTTTGGCAAACACTTCAAACAATAAAGTTATGGTATGGCGTGGTGTAGTTTCAGATGCAGATTACATGCCAAATGAAACCGCATTAAAAACAATGTCAGAATATGTTGATTTTTACACTTCAAAAGTTAATGATAAAGAAAAAGTTATGGCGAATACCTATAAACTTAATGAAATCCTACATAAATATGGTATTAACGAAAAGTTAAGAAGCCAATTTGTTGGAACTTGCTTATTAGCTTTGAAAAACGGATTAGATTATTCAACAAAAACTTTAACTGCTTCTCAAATAAGGGCAAGTTTTAAAGATGTATTAGAAGATTTATTGAATGGTGATATAAATAAAGCTGGTAAATTAGTCTTATTAAATAAAAATGTTTTGGAATCACAAGATGTTAGGGCTTTAAAGATTGAAGATTTTAGGGCTATTTTAAAATTTATTGATGAAAATATTTTGCCTTTTATAAATGACAAAAGCACTTCAGGACAAGATTTGTTAAATTTATTCTTTGTTACTTTTAATAAATATGTTGGTAAAGATAAAAATCAAGCATTTACTCCAGACCATATAACAGATTTTATGGCAAAAATTTGTGCAGTAAATAAACATTCAATTATTTTAGACCCATGTTGTGGTAGTGGTTCATTTCTAGTAAGAGCTATGACACAGGCGCTAGACGATTGTTCAACAGAAGCTGAACAAATAAATGTAAAGAAAAATCAAATTTATGGAATTGAATATGATGAAAATATTTATGGTCTAGCAACAACAAATATGTTAATTCACTCTGACGGGAATTCAAATATAATTCAAGGTAGTTGTTTTGATTACTTAGATTGGATAAAAACTGCAAAGCCAAATGTAATTCTCATGAATCCACCTTATAACGCACAAATAAAGCATATGCCAAAATCTTATACTGACACATGGAATAAAGATAAAAAAGAAGATCCAACAAAAGGTTTCTATTTCGTGAAATATATTGCGGACACTCTAAATGCAATTAATCAAACCGCAACACTTGCCGTATTATTACCTGTAGCATGTGCCATTGGAACAAGTAAAGAAATTTCAGATATAAAGACAGAAATATTGAAAGAGAATACACTTGACGCTGTATTTACATTACCAAGCGAAGTATTTTATCCTGGTGCATCCGCATCAGCTTGTTGTATGGTATTTAAAATTGGTAAAAAACATAATGATATATCAAATCCAGACACTTTCTTTGGGTATTATAAAGATGATGGATTTAAGAAAAAGAAAAACTTAGGAAGAATTGAACAAACAGACCAAAATGGAAATAGCCGTTGGGTTGAAATTGAAAAGCAATGGATTGAACTATATAGAAACAGACAAACGAAAGACGGTTTATCAGCAACTCATAAAGTAACAGGAAAAGATGAATGGCTTTGTGAAGCATATATGAAAACCGATTATTCAACATTAACTGAAGAAGATTTTCAAAAAACAATCAATGATTATCTTGCATATTTAGTAAAAGAAGGTAATATTTATGAATCTTAATATTGAAAATTGGAAAGAATTTATCGTTGGTGACTTGTTCGATGTGTCTTTATCGGCAGGAGATTTAAAAATAGATGATTGCGATAAAGGCAATATACCGTTAATATCTTCAGGGCAATCCAACAATGGTATAGTTGGTTATATTAATGAAGAAGGTGATGGAAAAGCTTTTAAATTTACTAAAAATAAAATAACAGTAGATATGTTTTGCAATGCTTTTTATCAGTATCAAGATTTTTTCAGTGTTAGCCATGGACGGGTTAATATATTGTCGCCAAAATTTAAAATGAATACATTTATTGCTTTATTCATAGTAACCATTATTAATAGAGAAAATTTTAAGTTTTCTTATGGCAGAGCTGTTTATAGCAATGAAATTGCTAGAATGACAATTAAATTACCTGTTAACAAAGATGGTATGCCAGATTGGCAATTTATGGAAGATTATATCAAATCTATAAACAATAAACCTATTACCACAAAGAATAAGGGTGGGCAATCATCACCTACTATTGGTCAAACTGATTGGAAAGAATACAGATTAGGGCAATTATTTGGTGATATTTATAAAGCTGAAGCACATGTCAAAAATGATATTGATAATTTTGAACATGGTAATAGTGATAGATTAGAATTTATAACAAGAACAGATACAAATAATGGTTGTGATTGTTTTGTTAATAAAAATGATGTAAGTGGAATTGAAAAAGGCAATGCAATTATTATTGGAGATACAACTTCAACAATTTATTATAAAGAAAATAAT
>CAMPBB010000003.1 GCA_946635125.1 uncultured Clostridia bacterium | reverse complement strand
CTGGAAGCTTTGTTGTTAGCGGAACAGCCTATGTTAGGGCAGACAAGGTTGGACAAGACACTTTTGTGTTAAAACTTACCAGCCAAGCAAAAAAATATAAAAAGCCAAACTCAATTATTTTAAACACTTTAAACTCAATTATTAAAGTTATTGGTATCATAATTATTCCAATTGCGTTCTTGCTTTTTTCAAGAACATATGGTGGTCCAGCAAGTTTATATAACACACTCATAAAAACTTCTGGTGCAATTTTGGGAATGATTCCATCGGGGCTTTTCTTGTTAACATCAACGGCACTTGTTGTTTCTGTTATAAGGCTTGCCAAAAGAAAAATTTTGGTGCAAGATTTATACTGCATTGAAATGCTAGCGCGCGTTAATGTTGTTTGCATGGACAAAACTGGAACCATAACAGATGGCTCAATGAAACTTAAAGACCTTGTTGTTTTAAGCGATAAAACAAACAAGCAAGAACTCTCAGACATTATTAAATCAATGCTTTATTATCTTGATGGAGATAATGACACTTCACTTGCTTTAAAGAAATTTTTTGAACCAAAGGAAATTTTTAAGCAAAAAAGTCACTTTAACTTCTCTTCTGAAACAAAATTTTCTTGTGTTAACTTTGAAAAAATTGGTGCTTGTTTTATGGGGGCACCAGAAATGCTTTTGGATAAGAAAAAAGATGTTCTTGTTTTGCGTGATGTTCAAAAGTATGCCTCATTTGGTTTTAGAGTTATGGTTGTTTGTTCAAGAAAAATTGAGTATAACGGAAAGGGTAAGGCAGAAAATGTTGCACCACTTGGGCTTATTCTTCTTGAAGATAATGTTAGGCAAGATGCCATCGACACAATTAAGTTTTTCAATGAAAACAGCGTTGGCGTGAAAGTTATTTCAGGAGATAACCCAATAACAGTTAGTGAAGTTGCTCAAAGAGCAGGAATTCCAGGGGCGGAAAAATATATCAGTCTTGAAGGACTAAGTGACGAAGAAGTTGTTAAGATTGCCAGTGACTACACTGTTTTTGGGCGTGTTGTGCCTCATCAAAAAAAGCTTTTAATTCAAGCCTTAAAACTTGGTGGCGACACAGTTGCAATGATTGGTGATGGTGTTAACGATATTTTGGCTTTAAAAGAAGCAGATTGTTCAATTGCCATTGGGGGCGGAGCAGATGCTGCTAGAAGAGTTTCACAGTTAATTTTAACAGACTCAAACTTCTGTTCAATGCAAAATGTTGTGGCTGAGGGAAGAAGGGTTACAAACAACATTCGAATTTCTTCACCGCTGTTTTTAACAAAAACAATGTTTTCAGTTATTTTCTCAATCTTTTGCATACTGCTTGCATATGAATATCCATTCAGCCCAGTTCAACTAATTTTGATGGAATATTTTGCAATAGGGATTCCAAGTTTCTTCTTGGCTTTGCAACCAAACAAAGACCTTATCAAAAAAGGATTTTTGCGAAATATTATGCTTAAATCCACAATTGGTGCTTTTGTTGACCTAGCAATTTCAATCTTCTTGTATTCAACGCAAAGCTTAACACACCTTGGTTGGAACGAAATTCATTCAATTATCATAATTTGCATAACAATCAATGCGTTAGTTGTTATTGGTCGTGTTTCTTGGCCATTTAACTGGTATCGTGGAATACTTTTGTTTGTTGTTTCAGGTTTTGTTGTCGCTGGATTTGTTCTTTTGTCAAATATTTATGGAACAGCAATTTTGAGTGGAACGCCATTTTATAACTTACTTCAAATTGATTCATTATCAGCAAATGGGTATAAATGGTTATACATTTCTTTGGCATCAATTCCAGTTTTATTGTTTATTGCACTCTTGTTTGAACAACTTGTTAACCATTTGTTATACAAAAGACGAAGAAGAATTGCACTTAGAGATTATTTGCAATAAAAAAAGACTTGCTTTAAAAGTAAGTCTTTTTTTATATTTTTGGTTTAAAGTTTTCAAAAATAATGTTGTCGGCATGCTTAACAATCTGCATATATTCATCTTGATTTGTTATTGTCCAAGCAAGAATTGGAAGGTTTTTGTATTTGCTAACAAATCTGTTTGGCAAATTGTTGAAGTGGTAGGAAATAAAGTCAGGCTTAATCTTTTTGTTTAAAAGCATGCGTTTTAAAACAAATCGAACAATAAATGACCTTGTGTATTGTCTTCCTTCCATGTCGTTGCGATAAAAACTTGAAGTTATGCCACGAATATATTCTGGTTTGTTGTTTTTAAACCACAAAATAACATAAGGGTTAGAAGAGGTGATGGCAAAAAGTCCTTTGTAATCTTTTAAATATTCACAAATTTTGTTTTCCATTTTTCCAATCTTTTTTGGACTTGTGTTTTTGATGTCAATCAAAATTGGAACTTGACCATCAATGCACTTTAAGGCCTCTTCAAATGTTGGAATTCCATATTGTGATTTGTTAACTTTTAAGTCTTTTATGTCGTCATATGTCATTTTAGATAGATAGCAATCTTTTCCAGTTAATTCAGAAACCTTGTTGTCGTGGCAGATAACAAGTGTTCCATCTCCAAGCATTTGAACATCAAATTCAATTGCATAATTGTTTTTTATTGCTTCTGAAAAAGCACCCAAAGTGTTTTCTGGGTGGGTTTTGTCGTGAAGACCCTTGTGGGCAATAAATTGGTTAACAAGCCAACTATCCCTTATATTATCTCTAAAATTCATTTTTACCTCAAAATTTTGATTATGTTATAACTATAACATTATTTTTTGAAAAAAACTACTAAAATCGCAGTTTTTTTCAAATTTTTGCAAAATTATTGCCAATTTTGTTTTGCTTTGCTATAATAAAAGATAATAGCTTTTAGGAGAAAAAAATGACAGATAGGCAAAAACTCATTCGCAACTTTTGTATTGTTGCTCACATAGATCATGGAAAGAGCACTCTTGCAGATAGGCTAATTGAAGCAACAGGAACTCTTCAAAAAAGAGATATGAGTGAGCAACTTTTGGACAGCATGGACCTTGAAAGAGAAAGGGGAATCACAATAAAACTTGCACCAACAAGAATGAAATACACAAAAGATGGAAAAGAATATATCTTAAACTTAATCGACACCCCAGGTCATGTTGACTTCACTTATGAGGTTTCACGCAGTTTGGCTGCTTGTGAGGGGGCAATACTCATTGTTGATGCTAGTCAAGGAGTTGAAGCTCAAACTCTTGCAAACGCATATTTGGCTCTTGACAATAATTTGGAGATTTTGCCTGTTATTAACAAGATTGACCTTCCAAGTGCAAATGTTGAAGGTTCAAAAAAGGAAATTGAAGATGTTATTGGAATTCCAGCAATGCACGCACCAGCAATTTCAGCAAAAGAAGGAATTAACATTGAAAGTGTTTTAGATGGAATTATAGACGAATTTCCTTGTCCAAAAGGAGATGAAAACGCACCACTCAAATGTTTGATTTTTGATAGTTATTACGATAACTTCAAAGGGGCAGTGTGCATGGTTCGAGTTTTTGATGGAAGTGTTAAGTGTGGAGACAAAATAATGTTCATGCACACTGGAAAAAGTTTTGAAGTAACAGAAGTTGGCTATTTTACGCCAAGCCCAAAGGCGTGTGATATGTTGCTTGCTGGTGAAGTTGGCTATATTTGCGCAAGCATAAAAAAGGTTAGTGACACGCAAGTTGGTGACACCATAACAAACGCAGAAAATCCAACACAAAATCCACTTGCAGGTTACAAAAAAGTTCAACCAGTTGTTTTTTGTGGAATATTCCCAGCAGATGGAAGCAAATTTAATGAACTTAAAGACGCTTTGGAAAAATTAAAACTAAACGATAGTGCTTTGGAATACACAGCAGAAAACTCAACAGCCCTTGGTTTTGGCTTTCGCTGCGGTTTTTTGGGACTTCTTCACATGGAAGTCATTCAAGAGCGTCTTGAAAGGGAATATAACCTAGACATCATAACAACAGCCCCGGGAGTTAATTATCATGTTTATAAAACAGATGGAACAATGCTAGACATTAGTAACCCAAGCAATCTTCCAGACCCTTCAAACATTTCACGCATTGAAGAGCCTTATGTTTTGATGGATATTTTCACGCCACCAGAATATATGGGTTCAATAATGGAACTATGTCAGTTAAGGCGTGGTGAAAGCCAAGATGTTCAATATATTGACAATAAGCGTGTGAAACTTGTTTATCATTTGCCTCTTAATGAAATAATTTATGACTTTTTTGACAATTTAAAGTCTAGAACAAAAGGGTATGCAAGCCTTGATTATGAAATTAGCGGTTACAGGGAAAGCAACCTTGTGAAACTTGATATTTTGCTTAAAGGTGAAATTTGTGATGCTTTAAGTTTAATTGTTCACCGTGACCATGCTCAAGAAAGAGGAAGGCAGATTGCTGAAAAACTTAAAGAGGCAATTCCAAGGCAACAATTTGAAGTGCCAATTCAAGCGGCAATTGGTGGAAAGATTATTGCAAGAGAAACAGTTAAGGCTGTTCGAAAAGATGTTTTGGCAAAATGTTATGGCGGAGATATCACGAGAAAGAGAAAACTTTTGGAAAAACAAAAAGAAGGAAAGAAGAGAATGAGAACTCTAGGCTCTGTTGAAGTTCCTTCCGAGGCATTTATTAACATTTTAAAAATAGATAGTTGATTATGAAAGAAAAAATTGGTTTATACATTCACATACCTTTTTGTAAGCAAAAGTGCATATATTGTGCTTTTACTTCTTTTTGCAATGAAAACAAAAACATTGAACCTTATTTTAACAAGTTAAAACAAGAACTAAATTTTCACAAAAAAGAAATAAAAAACAAAGTTATTTCAAGCATTTTTATTGGGGGCGGAACACCGTCGTTTGTTGATGCTGATTTTATTTATGATTTGCTTTGCTTTATAAAGGCAAATTTTAATGTGCAAAAAAATGCTGAAATTTCAATTGAAGGCAATCCCGACAGCATTAACACACAAAAAGCAATTGCGTGGAAAAAAGCGGGAATAAACAGGGTTTCTGTTGGGCTTCAAAGCATTGATGACAAAACACTTCAAAAATTAAACAGACCACACACAAAAAAAGATTTTGTTACGGCAATTAAGTGTTTAAAAGAAGTTGGATTTACAAACATAAATGCAGATATTTTGATTGGGCTTTTTAATCAAACACCAGAAAGCATAAAAAGAACAATAAAGTTTTTAAGTGACCAAAATTTAACGCATATTTCTTCATATGGCATAATGGTGGAAGAAGGAACGCCTCTTCATAAATTGGTGAAAAACAAAGAGATTATTCTTCCAGATGAAGATAAGGCGGTTTCTCTTTATAACATTGCGGTAAATGAACTCAAAAAACATGGCTATAACAGATATGAAATCAGCAATTTTTGCAAAAGTGGGTTTGAATGCAAGCATAACCTAAATTATTGGCATAGGGGAGAATTTTTGGGGGTTGGTCTTTCAGCTTATTCTTTTCTAAACAAAACTCATTTTGAAAACACAAAGAGTTTAAAAGAATATCTTGAAAAAACATATGAAAAGAAAAACATTGAAAGAGAAACAAGCACAACCGCCAAAGAAGAGTTTATTATGCTTTCTTTAAGGCTTGAAGAGGGGCTTGACATTAAAAAATATAACACACTTTTTCATGAAGATTTCTTAAAAAGGTTTGCAAAGCAGATAAATAAGTTAGAGCAAAGCAAGTTAATAACTTTTGAAAATAACAAAATGAAAATCACAAATTTTGAAGTTTCAAACATGATTATATCAGAGTTCTTTTAAAACAAAAAAGCAGTGAACTAATCACTGCTTTTTGTTATTTTCTTTTGCCTTTAACAACTTTTATTTCGTTGCCTTTTAGGTCTTTTTCACGCATTTCTTTGCTTTTTTTGTTAAGTTTTTCTTGTTCATCTTCCAAAATCTTGATGTCTGCCTTAATTGATGCAATGTTTTTGTTGAGTTTGTTTATGCGTTCTTCATAATTTGTGTAATTCTTGTCTGGATTTTCAAGTTTGATAGACTTATCTTGTTCGGCAATTTCTTTTGCTGTTTCATATGCTTCTTTTTGTTTTATGTGTTCTTCTTGCTCTTCTTTTAAGTATTGTTCTGATTGAGCAAGTTCTTCACGAAGAAGTTTTAACTTGTGGTTAACAGATGTTCTGTAATTCTTGTGGTCTAACTCTTGAAGTAGAGTGGACTCTCTGTCATAACTGTTCTTAACAGAAACTTTCACAGGTCTGCCGTCAAGATATTTTTTAATTGCAAATCCAATGATTGCTGCAATAATTCCAAGAGCAATTAAAACTGTTGGAATTGCAAGCCAAGCAAGAGATTCCTTAAATGTTCTGTCTTGTGGTGAAGATTCTTCTTCATCGTTTGTTTTTGTTGTTGTAACAGACAATATGTTTGAACTTGAAAGTTCTGCTGTGTCTGTGTTTAAGTTTAAGTTAAATTCATCTTCACTCATTTCAATAATTTCAACATTGTCAAATAGAGCATAACCAGATGTCCAAGCGTTTTCGCTTCCAAGTCCCAAGTTAACTTTTAATGCAATGTCGCTGTCTGGGTTGATGTAAAACTTGAATGTTTCCCAACCATCAATAGCATCAAATTTGCCATTTGTGTTGATTCCAACAAATTTTTCATCAAATCCATCAAGAATTATGCTAGCACCATATGGAATAACTTTTCCGTTAACTGTTTTTTGGTTTTCAGTTTCTTGAGTTAAGTTAACTGTTTTAACTTTAACACTAATTCTATAATATGAGCCAGATGTTAAGTTGTAACTTAATGTGTTTGAGTAAGAGTAGTAGTTATCAGTTGTTGATGAAATCATTAAAACACTTTTGTTGGTGTCTTCCATAACTGCTGATGAACCAATAATGCTGTTTTTGTTTTGTTTGTTTAAAACACCAGATGTGATGAATTCATCACTTAATGTTTCTGTTTGTTCAAGTTCTTCATTATCAACTGTTGCTTTAACTTCACCTTTCCAAAGAAGGGGAGCATTCAATTTGTTTGAACTGCTAATTTGGTCTTCGTCATATTCGTCAAAGTTTTCAGTTAAAATAACCTTTGATGAATGTTCAACCTCACTTGAAAGGTTAACAAGTTTTGTTTGGCTGTTTTCAACAATTTCGTTTAGTTTTAAAGAACTTGTGTCCCATTCAAAGTTGTCAAAATAAGCAAAACCTTGAGCACTGTTTTGTTCTCTTCCAAAACCAATTTGAGCGGTTAAAGAAAGAGTTGAACCATAGTTATTAAAGTAAATTGTGAAAAGCTTCCAAGTTCTTTGTGTGTTAATGTCACGAATTTGTGCCAAAACATTTGTTCCATCAGTTAAATAAAGGTTAGCGCCACCCAAAGAGTTTGTGATGTCTGTGAACACATTAACTTTAAGAGAATATAGGGTGTTTGCGTTTGCACTAAGTGAAGAAGTTGACTTTGTTGTTTGATATGATTTAGTGCTGTTATACATTACCAAAACATTGTTTGAAACATTTGTGTCGTTTGAGTCGTTTTCATAAACATATGACTGTGGTTTTGTTGAAGGGTTTCCAAAGTCAAGTTTTGTGCTTTCAAATTGGCTTTCTTCAAGGTTTATTATTCCAGAAATGTTTTGAGTGTTTGAGTCAACTCTTTCAAAGTCTTGTGGAGCATAAGGGAGTTTTCCATCAAGAGTTATTTCTTTCACATTATTAAAGAAACCATTTGAAATGTTTCTGCTGCTGCTTGGGTTTAGGTTTAGGGTAGCAAAAACAATTCCAGCTGATTGTGCGTTTTCTTGTTCTGTTGAAGAAACAAGTTGTGTTGTGATGTCATCAATAAACAAATATTCGTTTTGTGAACTATTTGTTGACTTTAATCCAAGTTTTAGTGTTACATCAATGTTTGTTAAACTGTTTCCAGTAACATAAAATGTGTATTCATTCCATTCATTGGTTGTTGTGTTTGATGTTGAAGAAGAAACTTCACTGATTGTTGCTGGAGAATAAGATGTTCCGTTTATTTCAGTTTCTTTTGTTTGAACAGAAAAGTCTAAGCTCTTTGCATTTGTTTTTGCCCAAATGCTGAATCTATAAATCTTATTTTGAGCAATTGTTATTGGATTTGAGGTGATATATCCAGTTGAGGTTGTTGCTTTAGTGTTGTATATAAATGCAACTTTTTTGTTATCTAACACAATTTTGTTTGTTTTTGGTTGTTGTGCATCAAATAGAGAACTGTTTGCTAGTTCAACACTAACAGCACTTGAACCTGTTGTTGTTACTTCCCAAGAGTTAAAATCTGATTCAAAAGAGCCATTTTCAACAAAACCGTTTCCAGATGTTATGTTCTCAAACTTTTGCTCGTCAGCAATAGTTTTTTTGTCATATGTGTCAAGTGTTTCAGCACACAATTCATCATAATATTTTTTTGAAAGTTTTTGCATGTTTAAATCGTCAAACAAAACAAAACCTTTTTGAGTTTTGGCGCTGTCACCACCTTTGTTCCAAGATGGGGCACCCAAATATAGGTGGAACTTAATGTTTGTTTTTTGTGTTTGTTTGGTTGAAATAAAGATTTTTGCTGTTGCCCAATTTCTGTTGCTGTCAAGAGTTTTTATAATTGTGTTTTCTGTTGCATCAATGTTGTCGGCACTAATTCCAAAAGAGGCAATGCTGTCACCTGTGAAATATCTAACAGAAACAACATAATAACTGTTTGCGTCTAATTCAACTGTTGTGTTTGATGTATATCCAAAAACGGTGTCGGTCTTAGAGTTAATAAACAACACTTTGTTTCCGTTTGCTGAATTAAGTGTTCCAACAGGGTAGTCAGTGTTTTCTGTAAGCAAAAATTCTTTTGCACTTTGGTTAAAATTATCTTTGCTTGAAACCGAGATAACACCGGCACGCATGTTTTCGCTGTTAACATCTCCAGTTTTTGTCCAACTAGTTGGGTTTAAAACAGAAGTGCTTCCAGTTGTTGTTTTTGAGCCTGATGAAGTCTCTGCAAAGTTATTGTTTGAAATTTTGCTGCTAAGGTCAACATAATCGTTTTCATCAACAGTTATAGCATGTGTTACAAGAGAGCTATCTTCGCTGTTAAAACTTTTAAAGCTTCCCCATAAAAGAGTGTTTTGAGCCATAAAGAAAGAAAGTATTATCAAAACACTTAAAATAATTTTTGTCATTAAACTTTTAATTTTTGTCATTATATTTCACCTTATTCCAGAATATATCAGTCATTATAATACAATTTGCCCACAAAAGCAAGGAAAATATGCTTATTTTTTTATTTTTGGAGAATACTTTTTGTATGAAGCAAGAAAAAATCGATTGGAAAAAAATATTATTGTGTCTTGGGTGCGGAGGCTTGATTGGGGCGGTAAATGGATTTTTTGGGGGCGGGGGTGGCATGATTTGTGTGCCCCTTTTAATGCTTTTGGGGCTTGATGAGAAAAAATCACACGCAACAGCAATTTTGGTTATGCTGCCAATAAGTATTGCCAGTGCAATCATTTATTATTCTCATGGATTTTTAGATTTTAATGTTGCCATTTTTGTTTCAATTGGTGCAATCATTGGTTCGCTTTTGGGGGCTTTTTTCTTAAAAAAAATTTCAAGCAAGGCTCTTTCATATGTTTTTTCAGTCATTATGATTATTGCTGGGATTAAAATGATTATTTAATTGGAGGAAAAAAAATGTGGTATTATTTTGTTATTGCGGGAGTTTTGGGCGGAATTGTTGGTGGAATGGGAATGGGTGGAGGAACAATTTTAATTCCAATTTTAACAATATTTTTGGGGATTAGCCAGCACATTAGTCAAGGCATAAACTTAATTGTTTTTATTCCTCTTTCTGTTGTTGCAATCATTATTCATGCAAAAAACAAATTAGTTGATTTTAAATCCTTTTTTTTCATCATTGTGCCAGCAATTTGTTTTTCAATTTTGTTCTCATTTTTTTCAAACACCATAAGTCCGCAAGCCCTTAAAAAGGTTTTTGCTTTGTTTTTGATTGCTTTGGGAGTTGTTTTATTTTATGTGTCTTTTAGCAATAACAACAAATTAACAAAAAGGCTTGGAATTTAATGTGGACAAGCAACACAAAAAGTTTTTTATCATAAACTATTTATTATCATGGGAGGGTTTAATGATAATAGAAAGTTTTATTACCTTTATGAACAAAATAATGCTTTTTTCATCATATGTTGACAATGTTTCACACTTTCCAAAACCTTTAACACCAGAAGAGGAAAAAATTGAGATTGAAAAATATCGCAATGGAGATATGCAAGCAAAGCAGACGCTTGTTAGCCACAATTTAAGGCTTGTGGCACACATTGTGAAGAAATATAGCAATTCAACAAAAGATGCAGACGACTTAATTTCAGTTGGTGCAATTGGGTTAATAAAAGCAATTAACTCATATTCCAGCAGCAAGGGAACACAACTTTCAACATATGCGGCTCGTTGCATCGAAAACGAAATTTTAATGCTGTTTAGAGCACAAAAAAAGCATCAAAATCTTGTGTCACTTGAAGAAACTTTGGGAACAGATAGTGACAATGGAGAAGTTGTTTTGGCTGATGTTGTTTCAGACATTGAACCAGATGTGATGGAACAAGTTGAGTCGAACATTTTAACTGAAAAGCTGGTTAAAATTATAAAAAACAATCTAACAAGCCGTGAATACAAAATTCTTGTCATGCGTTATGGAATTGGGGGAACGGTTGCTTACACACAAAAAGAAGTGGCAACAAAAATGGGCATATCAAGGTCATATATTTCAAGATTGGAGAAAAAAGCTCTTGAAATTGTGAAGAAAAAAGTGATGGAGCAAAAATTGTTTGAAAAATATTAAAAAACCTATTGACACACAAAAGATTATGTGATATTATAATTATGTAATTATGAAATATCGTAATTATAAAATCACAAAAGGGGTGAACAAATGGAAAGTAAAGAAAACTTTGGAAATTTGGAAGAAAGAATAACAAAATTAGAAAATCTTTTGGCACAAAAAAGCGGTAATGGAGATGTTTTGGAGCAAATAAAAAAAGACAAAGGCATAACAAATGAAGACAAGAGAATCAAGCATAGGGAAAAGATTTTAAGTGAGCTAAAAGACAATCAAGGCGTGAAATTTTATAGTTGTATTGAAAACAAAAGTGTTTCTGCATACTCAATATTAAGTTACGATGAACAAGAATTATTAAATGTTGATTCTTTTAGTGCTGAAAAGCTTTTCACGGCTTTTGCTAGCAGTGAAAGAGTTGAAATTTTAAAACTTTTAATGAAAAAAACTTGCACAGGAGCTGAAATCATGCAAGAGTGTGGCTTTAAAACAACAAGGAAACTTTATTATCACCTAAATTTCTTATTAAACATTGGAATTATTGGTAATGATGATGGGGTTTATCATTTGGTTGCAAAAATGTGCTCTGTTGTGCAAGCAATGTTTATGGCTGCCGTGGATTTAGACAACGCTTTTAAAAAATATGAAAAATAATTTACAAACTAAAAACGCCAATTTTAGGCGTTTTTAGACTTTTTGGGGCACTTTACAGCACAAAAATTCAAATTTGGGTATTTACAAATATTAAAATGTGTGCTATACTATAATCGTAGCTAGTTAGACGGTCAAATTGCTATGCAATTAGGAAAGTCCGAGCACAGCAGGGCATGGTGCGAGATAACATCTCGTGGAGGCGACTCCAAGGATAGTGCAACAGAAATAAACCACCACTTGTAAATTTCTTATTGTGTTTTTAGATTTGGAAAATATCCAGAATCTTACCTCCTATTTTTTCGCAATAAGTGTTGTGGTAAGGGTGGAAAGGTGGTGTAAGAGACCACCGGCACACTAGAGATAGTGTGTGCTCTGTAAACCCCACTTTGTGCAAGATAAGGGAGATTTATATTGGCTTGCCCGGCCAGCTCCCGTCATACATCGCTTGAGCGTGTTGGCAACAATTCGCCTAGATAGATGACCGTCCATGACAGAACTCG
>CAMPBB010000002.1 GCA_946635125.1 uncultured Clostridia bacterium | reverse complement strand
AAAACTCATAAACTTGTTTTCTTTTTGTTCTTCCACTTCATCACCTAGATTGTCATCTTTCTTTGCTGAAAGAAGAACAACAAACACATAAAAAGCAATAAAGATTAAAGAAAGTGCATGAATGTTAACACCTGGAATAACCCAATTTAAGTTAAACACATCAAACAAGAATATCACAAGCGTTACACCAAAGCATAACAGCATTAAAATCCCTGTGTTTTTGCTAACTCCGCTCTTTTTGACAATTTTAAACATTAAAAGCATGGAAAGACCAATCACAACAACATCAAAAAAGTTTGAACCCAAAATGTTTCCAAAAGTCATGTCAACATTGCCAATAAGCAAAATGGCTGAAAGTGAAGTTACCAGTTCTGGTAGGCTTGTTATTCCAGCAAGCAACACTCCCCCCAAAAGTCCACCACCCATTTTTGTTTTCTTATCCAAAACATCAACAAGGCGAGCAAGAACGATTGACAAAAAAGTCATCACAACAAGTAAAACGGCATAAATTGGCCAAATCCACCACATAACAAATCTCCTAATAATATGATTATATGTTATCACTAAAAGATTTGTTTAGTCAAATGTTTGAGCATAGTTATTGCATTAAAGGTTTAAAATTTGAAAAAGTTTGAGAATTGTTTTCTTCTTCAACTTTTGTTCCCACACGCAAAACTCCTTGAATTGGCTTATAGGTTTGCACTCTTAGCCTTGTTGTTTTTAACACTTTTCCATCTTTTGAATATTCCAAATAACTTTTTACTTGTTTTCCAACTTTTGGAAATGTTCTGTAAACTTTTTCCCCAAGCAAAAGCGTTTTGTCTTGAATCACAACATCTTCTGACGGATGTATTTCTTTTAATACTTCATTTTTCCTTGTGATTTTGTATGGAAGGCTTGTTCCATAAATTTTAACGCCAATTTTTTCATCGCTAAAATAGGTTTCAACAAATAGTGGATTCTCCCCTTTATTCACAAATTTTAAGTCACTCACACCAAAACTCACCATTGCATCAAACCCACTTAAAACATAACTGCTTTCCAAACTGTGTGGGTGACTTTCAACAACGCAAACATCAGCAAGCAAAAGTGCGTTATATAATGTTGAACTAACTTGGCACACTCCGCCCCCGAACCCTTCAACATATTCATTGTTTATTATAATGTTTGCTTCTTTGTAGCCCCTTTCTTTTGTTCTTTTGCCTGTGATATTATTAAAAGAACAAACTTTGTTTGGTTTTAAAACAAGCCCATTTAATGAGTTTAGAGCAAGCCGTATGTTTTGCTTTCTGTTTTCACTGCTTTTGGCGTAAGATGTTTCAAATGTTGCAATAAGTTTTGTTTGACTTATTAACTCTTTTTTTGTCACTTTTGGCAAAATGGTTGTTGGCGTGATAACCATTTCAATCTTGCCTGTTTTTTCCAATCTTTTTAACAAGGATTTATATAACTGTTCTTTGTTAACATATCTTCCGCTTCTTTCGTTTGAATACACAAACTTTTGTTTTGAGTTTGGTTGGAAACGAAAACTTGCATCAATGGCAGATTTATCTATTTTTGAAACCATTTCATTCACTTTTTTGTCAAGCCCTGGGAACACATAACCAAAAGCCTGCTCATAAGAAAAGTTCATGTTAACAATTTTCTTTACAAGATTTGCCCTATAATTATGCCACATAGAAAAACCACGCTTTTGAAGTTCAAACTGATAATCGGTTGTTTTAACATCAAGCAAAGAATCACTCCAACAAACAGTTTCATCCAAACATTTTAACATAATTTCAACACTTTCATTTTTCACACTTCCACCAAAAATTAGCAAAAACGGCAACATCAAAAAAGCAAAACAAAAACTTAACAATTTTTTCATTTTTTCCCTCTTTTTATTATTGTTTGCGTTAAGTTCTTTTTTATGTGAAAAACAAACAAAAAAAGGCAGGAGCATTTCCCTAGCCTTTCCGTTTTTATGATTTATTCTTTTGCATTAAAATCTTTTGTTTAAGTGCAATTAGTTTTTCTTGTGATGCTGGCATGAGTTCAATTTGAGTTCGCGCAAAGTCTTCTGTTATAATTGATTGAGTGAGCAATATTAAAATTTGTTTTTTTCTAAATTCTGCAATATCAAGTTGAGCACTCAACGGAAGATACAAGATAATGTTTGAAATTAAAAACTTGTTAAGCCTTGAAAAATCCAAAACCTTGCTAACAAGAAGTTTTTTTGAAACATTGTTATACCAGTTTGTTGCAACTTTTTCCATGTCATCAACAGACATGAAATCTGTTTTGTAATTTTCCAAAAAGTCTAACATATCTTCTTTTTTTGTGAAAAACTCTTCAAGTTTTTTTCGTGTAAGCAAAATGGTTTGAGGAATTTCCAAAGCCTTGATTCCTTCGATAATATGAAAAGAACTAGACTTAAATTCATTTTCACCACCAAACAAGTTGCTTGGTCTTTTGTCTCGCATTAGCGAAACTCGATTACCATAAACACCCTTACCGTAAATAAACTTTTCAAAAGCATATCCACAAGTGAGCGCATAACCAAGATGATTGCCTGCTTGCTCATTGGTAAATGTTTTTGATATCATATGCGTCACCTCTATTATTAGCCTAAATCAATTGAAAACCTTGGTTCAGCAACAGAAGAATCACCATCATAAATTGCATCAACAAGCAACACAATGTTATTTTTTCCAGCATCAACATCTTCAAATTTTGTTGCTGGTTCAATTTCACCATTATATTCCATTGCACATCTGCAATAAACTTCCAAAAACTCTTTTGCACGCAAAAAAGCATCTTCAACGCTTGTTCCCTCTGTGCAAATGTTAACATCATTTAAGATTATTGTGTAACCCCTATTTTCAGCATCCTTATATAATACTGCTGGAAAAACAAATTGTTCCATTTTCTTCTCCTCTTATAAGTTTGGTGCAATAAACATTGAAATTAGCACAATGTTTAAGGCTATGCAAATCACATCTAAAACAATCCACAAAAGATTGAAAGAAGTTGCCATTCCGTTTAGTTCACTTTTTTCTCTTATGAGTGATGCCGCTTTGTGTGCCTTTATGCAAAACGCAAGCCCAACAACACTTAAACCTATCCCTAGCACAAATATCGTAATTAAAGCAATAACAACAATAAGTCCAGTTTGTCCGCCAAGTCCGCCTGCAAGGCTTGCTCCACTTCCAAACAGCAAACTGTTTAATGAATCAAACTGAGTCCAAAAAACAATCATAAAAATCACTGCATGCAAAAACACTCCCAAAGACCCAATACTAAACCAGAAAGCATTTCCCGCAAAGCGTTCAATTTCGCCTGCTTCCTGTATTTTGTCTATCTTGCTGTCAATAGCATCAAAATACCCCATAACAACTCCTATTTGTTTTTATTATATATGTTTTGTTCATTTTTGGCAAACAAAATAACAGTTTTTTTAATTTTTTATTAACAATTTTTTGCACTCAAACATAAACTGCCATATATAAACTTCTTACATAACCTTTTTTGGGGTTATGTTTAAGGAGAAAATTTATGTGTAATTTATGTAATAATTATAAAGATTGCGGATGCGGTCAAAAAGTTCAAAAACCACAGTGCCCATGCAAAAAATATATTTATGAGTTTAATTGCTGTCAAAACAGCTTTCCCAGTTTTGACTAATCATCATCAAAACCTATGTCGATTTGGGGCTCTGCTGGCTCTATCGAGTCTACTTTTCTTAACTTTTTCTCAATAGTTTGAGTTTTCTTTGTTGCATCATCAATTGTGTTGCTTGCTTCTTGAAGTTTCTTTTGAGTCTTCAACAAAAGGTCATAAAATTTTGAAAATTCTGTTTTGAAAAGTGAGAGAAGTGCCCAAACTTCACTTGAACGCTTTTCAATTGCAAGCGTTCTAAATCCCATTTGAAGGCTGTTTAACAGTGCTGCCAATGTTGTTGGTCCACAAATCATAATCCTAAAATCTCTTTGAAGGGTTTGAACAAGAGTTGTGTTCTTAATAACTTCGGCATAAAGCCCTTCGATGGGTAAATACATAATTGCAAAATCAGTTGTTGTTGGAACTTTAATATATTTTTGGCTGATGTCTTTGGCGTATGCCTTGATTGTTTTTTCAAGTTCTTTTGCGTTTGACTCAACCCCAGATGCATCACCTTTTTCACTGCTTTCAACAAGCCTTTGATAACTTTCAATTGGATATTTTGAGTCTATTGGAAGGAAAACATTTTTATCGTCTTTCCCTGGCATAACAACAACAAAGTCAACTCTTTCTGTGCTGTTTTTGTCAAGCATTACCTGAGCCATAAATTGTTCACTTGAAAGCATTTGCTCCAAAAGATTTCCAAGTTGAACTTCCCCCCAGGTTCCTCTTGTTTTAACATTGCTTAAAACCTTTTTAAGGTCACCCACATCACCAGCAAGGGTTTTCATTTCACCAAGACCTTTGTATACCTCTTGAAGTCTTTCACTAACTTGTGTGAAACTTGTGTTAATTCGTTTTTCAAGTGTGCTTTGAAGTTTTTCATCAACAGTTAATCTCATCTCTTCAAGTTTTTTCTCATTGCTTGTTTGAAGTTTTTCAATGCTTTCTTGCAAATTTTTCTTCAAGTTTTCTTGATGAGTGTCGTTATTTTTTAAAACATCATTGATTCTTGCCTCAACATCTTTAAGCATTTTTCTTTGCATATCATAAGTTTCTGCAAGACCATTTTTTATTACATCATTATAGTCTTTTATGTATTTTTGAAAACTCTTTTGCGATTCGCTTATGAGTTTCATTAAACTTTCGTTGTCTAGTTTCACTTGCATAACAGTTTTTTCGTTATCTTGTTTTATTGAGTTTAAAAGCCCAACAGAGTCGACACCATTGATGTCGTTTTTTCGCTTTATAATCACAACAACAAGAGCAATTAAAAAGATAATCAAAACTGCACAAACAACTCCTAAAATTATTTCAATCATATATATTTTCTCCTAATAAAGTTTAACAAATTCTCTTTTGTGTTCATCTCTGGAATAAGCAAACACTCTTTAAGAATATCATTAAATATTTTTGCATAATCCCTTTTTTCGATGTTTGGAAAATTTTTCATAATGTCGTAACCATTAACTTTTAAGTCTTTTATTTCCATTGGAACACCATCTTGTTTAAAGAGCTTAAAACTTGTTCTAATGTTCTCACCAATTCCAAACAATCTCAAAAGGTCTAAAAGCCTTGAAATTATTTCTCCATTTTCTTGAATAAATGATGGAATTTCCTCGTTTTTTATTGAAAAACTTTTATCCAAAGCAACAAGCAATTTCTTTTGAAGAGTTCGTTCTTGTTTGTTTATCATAAGTCCGTTTTGACCCAAAACTTGTTCAATGTTTTGTTCGTTTATTTCAAGTTTTAGTGCCTTTAAGATGTTAAAAACAAAAACTGAAAGCCTGTGAACGCTTGGAATAACTTCGTTAACATTAAACCAAGGATTTTGAAGCCTTTTGTTAACTTCATCTACGCCAATGTTAAAACTTATTTCTCTAAAAATATAGCCCCATGCACCAAGTTTGTTTAAAAGGTCGAATCCTTTTTTTGGTCCATATGGATTTTTGATGGCATCATATTTAAAGTCAGAAAACAAAATTGAAATAATTTCTTTGTTGAAACGCTCTTCTTTTATGTCTTTTAGCCATGATATTTTCTCTTTTGCAACCAAAAAAGTGTTCTCATCAATGTTAAAGTCAAGTTCACAAGAAAGCCTAACCATTCGAAGAATTCTAAGCCCATCATCATCAAAAGTTTTTTGTGGCACATTAACCGTTTTTATGCGATGCTCCAAAACATCTTGAACCCCAGAGCAAAAATCCAAAATTTTTTGTTCTTGAATGTCATAATAAATTGCATTGCAAGTGAAATCTCTTCTTAAACAATCTGTTTTTATGTCTTTAATAAACTTTATGCTTGTTGGAGAATGAAAGCCACCTGCTTCATATTTTTCTTGCCTAAATGGGCTATATTCAAACTCTTCTTCACTAACCTTGCTTTTAATGTGAATTGTTCCAAGCTTTTCGTTTATGAGTTTAACCGAAAAAATGGAGTTTTTGAGCATCTTTTTTATTTCATCGCACAAAACATCGCCACAAATGTCGATGTCTGTTTCACAAAAACCCAAAAGGGCATTTCGAATATATCCCCCAACTATATAAAGTTTTTTCCCATTTTGTTTAAAAATATCACTAAGTTCAATAAGTGATTTTGGTAATTCAATGTTTTTCATGCTTTTATTATAACACATAAAAATAAAAAAAGTATTGTTTTTTACACAATATTTTTTAATAATTAACTTATATTTTTCATCTTTTAAAATTAAAATTGTTATAAAAAATAGTTTTTAATTTCATCAAGTCTTCTTTGAATCACTTTTTCAATTTTTTCTTTTTGCTCTTCTGCTTCTTTTTTGAAAACACTTAACAATAACTTTATGTTTTCTATCTCATTTTTTGCCAATAAAAAATTTGTTTCACGAACAGAATTTGGCATTGTTAAAACTTCTGGATTTTCTGTTTTTAAAAAGTTTTCAAGATTGAAATCTTTTTCAAGAAAAGACATTTCAAAATAATTTATGTTTTGAAGTTCATCGATGATTTGGAGTTCTTCGTTACACACAAACTTTTTTAAGTGATTTAAAATGCAATCTGTTTTTTTGATGCCCTTTAAAAGGTTTTGTTTTAAACCAATTTCTTCATCCTTTGTTTCACTTAAAACTTTAACATTTTTCCCCGTTAGCCCAGCATATTTTAGTTTCATGTTTGCAATGCTTTTTTCATCTGCAAGCTTTTCATCATCAAACATATTCCCCCTCCAAAAACTAAATTTTTATATGCTTTTTTTACTTTTTTTGTGAAAAATATCAAAAATTTTGTGTTTTTTAACAAAAAATTGAACTTTTTTTAACAAAAAATCAGCAAACACAATTTGTTTACTGATTTTTGTTTTTTTGTTAAAGTTCTTTTCTATCTTCCATCGCTCTTGAAAGCGTTACTTCATCAACATATTCAATGTCTGTTCCAAGTGACACACCTTGTGCTATTCTTGTGACTTTCACATTAAGTGGTTTTAATAAATTTGCAACATACATTGCTGTTGCCTCACCTTCAACAGTTGGGCTTGTTGCCATGATAACTTCCTGCACACCATATTCTTTCACTCTTTTTAAAAGACCTTTAATGTTTATGTCGTCTGGTCCTTTGCCTGAGAGAGGGTCCAAAAGTCCATGCAAAACATGATATGTCCCTTCAAAGTTTTTAACTTTTTCCATAGACAAAACATCTTTTGGTTCAGCAACAACACAAACAAGTTTTTGATTCCCATGTGAGCAAATTGAACAAACATTTGAGTCTGTCCAGTTCCCACATATTTCACAAAACTTAACTCTTTGTTTGGCTTCCAAAATGGCTTGCGAAAAAGCACTAACCTTTTCCATGTCCATGTTAATAATTTTGTAAGCATAACGCATGGCTGTTTTTCTTCCAACACCTGGAAGAGAAGAAAACTCTTCAACAAGTTTTTCAATCGGCTCAATAAAATTTTTCAATTAAAACATCCCCCCAGGAATTCCCGGCATCATTTCTTCTGTTTTTTTGTTGATTTGAGCATTTGCATCATTAACTGCTGCCTTAATCAAATCTTCAAGCATCTCAATATCATCTGGGTCAACAACTTCTGGTTTTATTTTTAAAGCCACAAGTTCACGCTTTCCATTCATTTTAAGTTCAACCATTCCGCCCCCAGCAGAAGCATCAAAAACACTTGCCTCCAACTCTTCTTTTTGTCTTTGCATTTTTTCTTGCATGGCTTGTGCCTGCTTCATGAGTTGTTGCATTTGCATTCCACCACCAAATCCATTAAATCCTGCCATAATATTTTTCTCCTTATTATTTAATATTTATGTTAACGCCAAGTTTTTCGCTAATAAGTTTTGCTTTGTCCTCACCGCTTTCCTCAACATTATTTATGATAACACTATAATTATAGCCAACTTTCCTAAAACAAGCAACCAAATCAGAATAGTTTTCTTGTTTTTTAACCATTTCAGAAACGCTTGAATTTTCAATGTTAATTAAAAACTCTTTATCTGTCATTGATATATCTGTTATGCCCGCAAGAGCAGAGTGAACAATTATGTTAACTTTTGATAATTCCAGCAAAACTTGTCCCCAAATTTTGTGGGGTGTTAAAATTTCTTGTTTTTTGGGCTCAATTTTTTCACATAGTTTTAACACAACAGTTTCAATCATTAGTTGTGGGTCAAGTGAAAATTTGAGGTCTCCAAGTGCTTCACTGCATTCAACAAAGCACTCGTTTATTCTTGTCAAAGAAAAATCTTTTGAGGCTTGTAACAGTTTTTCTTGTTCATTTTGAGGGAGCAAAACAAGGTCCTTGCTCACCCCCGCTGTTTTTAAAACAATCATGTTTCTAAGGCATTTTGAAATGTCTTGAAACAAAGTGACCGCATTCTTTCCATCACGAATTTCCTTGGAAAATTCTTCAATGAATCCAATTGCATTGCTAGACAAAATGTTTTCTGCCAAACTCACAATTTTTTCTTGCGTGCTTGTTCCCAAAACTGTTATAACATCAAGATATGTTATGTTGTTGTGAGAATAACTTGAACACATATCAGCAATCGACAAAGCATCTCGCATACTTCCATTTCCGCTTCTTGCAATTAGTGACACAGCGTCATCGTCAAATTGAATTCCACTTTTGTTAAAAACTCTTTTGAGGTGTTCTTCCATTTCTTTTTGGCTTATGAGTTTAAAATCAAACCTTAACACTCTTGAAAGAATTGTTGCTGGCAGTTTTTGCGGTTCCGTTGTTGCCAAAATGAAAATTATGTGAGCAGGGGGTTCTTCCAAAGTTTTTAATAAGGCATTGAAAGCACTGTCGGTTAACATGTGAACTTCATCGATTATGTAAACTTTGTATTTGCCATAAACTGGTGGATATTTCACTTTATCTCGAATGTCTCTTATTTCATCAACCCTGTTGTTGCTGGCCGCATCTATTTCAATGATGTCTATGTTGTTAGACTTATTTAAGTTTTGGCACACTTCACACTTTTGGCATGGAGAACCATTTTGAGGATTTGTGCAGTTAACTGCTTTTGCAAATATTTTTGCAACACTTGTTTTTCCTGTTCCCCTGCTTCCGCAAAAAAGGTATGCATGCCCAATTTGATTCATCTCAATTTGGTTTTTAAGAGTTCTTATGATGTGTTCTTGCCCAACAACTTCTTCAAAAGTGTTTGGTCTAAACTTACGATATAGTGCTAAATACATTTTTCTCCTCCCAAAACATTTTGTAACTTTTGTTTTATTCTCGCAATTGCGTTAGACACGCTTTTTGAGTCTTTTTTTAAGCAAACGGCAATGTCGCCATGACTATAACCTTTTAAATATAAAAACAAAACATTAAACTCAAAGTCGCTAAGTTCTTTTTTTATAATTAAACTCAATTCTTTTTTTTGTTCCCTTTCAATGAAGCTTTCTTCTGGATTTAGTTCATCACTTAAAAGATAGATGCCATTTTCTTCTGTTTCGTCAATTGTTATCATTCCTTGATTTGTTATTGGCAAATAATCGCTTAATTTTGCCCTTTCTTTTCTTAAACTTGACCTAACAGTGTTTTGAACCTGCCTTTTTATGCAAAGATAGGCAAATGTTGAAAAAGTTGTTTTTTGTTCTTCATCATATTTTTCAATTGCTTTATATAGCCCAATCATGCCTTCTTGAACAAGGTCTTCTTCATCTCCGCCCACCAAAAAATAGCCTCTTGCGATGCTTGAAACCATTGGCTTAAAGTTGTTAAGCAAAGTTTCCAAACTTTTTTCATCACCCTTTTTTGCTTTTTCCAGCAAAATAACTGTTTGTTCCTGATTTAATGACATCACTTTCTCCTTTGCCTAACAATCTCAAAAACTGATATTCCACATGCAACGCTTGCATTTAGTGAATTAACTTTTCCAAACATTGGAATTGTTAAGATTTTGTCACAATTTTTCTTAACAAGGCTTTTTGTGCCATATCCTTCGCTTCCAATAATTAAAGCAATTGGTCCTTTTAGGTTTTGCTCGTAAAAATCTTCTCCGCCAAGTTCCACGCCATAAATCCACAACCCATTTTTCTTTAACTTTTCAATTGCTTGATTTAAGTTTGCAACTCTTGCTATTTTCATGTAACTAATTGCCCCAGCACTTGTTTTTGAAACAGTTTGATTAACTTCACATGCATTACGCTTTGGAATGATTATTCCATGAACACCGGCACACTCACAAACTCTTATGATGCTTCCAAGATTGTGGGGGTCTTCAACACCATCCAAAATAACAACAAATGGTGGTTCTCCTTTTTGGTCTGCAAAACTTATGATGTCTTCAATTTCACAATACTTAAAGTCCTCTGCGTTTAGTGCATAGCCCTGATGATGTGAGTTTTTTGTGATTTTATCCAAAAAAGCTTTTTCAACAAAGTTTATTTTCAAATTTTTCTTTTTTGCAAGCATAACAACTTCTTCCTCAAGTTTTTGCAAGTGATTTTTCAAAATCCAAACATCAAATATCTTTTGATTTGACCTCAATGCTTCCATCACTCCATTTTTTCCACAAACAATCATAATTCCACCTCTAATGAAAGTTTTAAAATTTCATTGAGCCTTTTTTCATTTTTTGTTAAATACAAAAATCCCAAAAGAGCCTCAAAAGCAGTTGCTTTCTTATAGTCTGCAAGCCCAGCGTTTTTGCTTTTGCTTGATGTGTGGGCATTTTTTGCACGCCTAACAACACTCTCTTCCTCTTCTGTTAAGTTCTCTTGAATGTGTTCAAGCATTTTTGCCTGAGTACTTGCTTTCACAATTTTGCTGGAAAGAGCGTGAAATCTTCCAGATTTTGCAAACACATCCAAAACATGAACTCTTGCAAACAAGGAAAAGAAAGCATCACCAACAAAAGCCAAACTTGTTGATGGCATATTAAAAACATCTTCTTTTTTGTAATTAAACTCTTCAAACTCAAATTTCATATTGACATTATATCACAACAAAAAAATAAAAACAACTGCTTGATTTTAAATATTTTCTATTGTTTTAATGTCAAAAAAAGAAACAATTCCACAAAAAATTTGATATGCAAGTTTGTTTTGATATTCTTGGCTTATTAAAAGGGCTTCTTCTTCACGATTGGAAAGATAACCACACTCAACCAAAATCCCTGGTTTTTCGGAGCAAGTTAGAATGAAAAAATCACCCTTTAATGGCTCTTTTCTTGCTTTAAACAAGTTTTTTTGAAACAAGTTTTGTGTGGTCCCCGCAAGAGTCTTGCTTTTCAAACACCCTGGTTTGTAAAAAACTTGAGCTCCATGAGCCGAACTATCTTTAAAATAATTCATGTGAATGCTCACAACCAAATCTGCATTTGATGAATCAATTATCTTTTTTCTTTCTTTCATGTCTTTTTGTTTGAAGCCATGAGCAAATTCACCATAAAGCCCATCTTGAGTTTTTCTTGTTTCAACAACATCAATGTTTAAAGTGTTTAAAAGCCCCTTTATTTTTTGCGTGACAGAAAGATTTAAGTCCCTTTCAAAAATTCCACTTTCCCCAACACTTCCACCATCAATTCCACCATGACCAGCATCTAACACAACACAATATTTATTTGCTGGGCGTATGCTTGTGACTTTAGTTGAAGCACACACAAAAAAAGAACTTAAAATTATCACACAAAACAAAAACAAAAGCCTAAGCGTTTTTTTACTTACAACCAAAAACATAGATTAAATATATGAATTAAGTCAACAAAAAAATGAGCAAATCTGCTCATTTTTGTTAAACCAAAGCCATTTCATCCTGCTCTTTTGTGTTATGTGTTTTAATTTCGTCTTCTTTTTGTGGCATGTTTATGCTGCTCATCTTTGTTGGATAACTTGTTATATCTTTGCTAATCGCAATTCCATAAACTTTTAAAACTTTTGTTTCCTTGCCTGAAAGATCCACTCCATCTTGTGCTTCCTGAGCATCATAAATGTATATTGAGTTTGGATTTAAAAGAATTTCCTGTTCATCAGAAAAGTGAGATATTGAGGATATCATCACTCCCTTTGTTCCCTGTGGGACAAGAATTTCCATATCAACCCTATTGCCATGGCAATTTATAAATTTTTTCAACTCATCGCAAGTTAAAGCGGAAGTGCTTGTGAATGAATGATTGTCTATATTTTTTCCAACAACATCCTTTTCTGTTAGGGCTTCACCTTGTTGAAGTTTCACCCCAAAAACTGGAGCTAACCCATTCATGTTGTTGATGCGATGCAAAATTGTTGGCTTATTTAATCCATCATTTTTGTAACCTATTGTTTGCTTAATTGTGTCATAATCTTTTATTGCAACTGCAACTTCATCAACAAAATCGCCAACCACACTTATTGTTGCATCAACTATTTTCTTGTTTAACTTGCCTTCACAATCTTTAAAAACATTTGCAATTTCTTGTCTTGTCCACAACTCGCCCTTGGGATTAGTTTGCAATAATTTCTCAATTTTTTCTGTTATTAGTTTTTCCTCATCTTTGGAAATTTCTTTGTTTTCACATTTTGCCCTATGAGCTATTTCAAACAAGACTAAGTTATCTAAAACTCTTTTTTCCAGTTCATTGTTTTTGCTAAATAAACAACTCATCATGTTATTTCTATAAGCTTTAACACCATATCTTCCATAGTAGTTAATATCTTCATCGCCAGATCGTGTGTATGACTTAATTGCCATAAATTCGTCTAATGTAAGATTTTGTGGGTTTAAATCTCTTTTAATTTTTTGTTTTGTTAAAAATTTTTTCAAAATCTGTTTTCTACTCATAGAGTTAAGAGTGGAACGATCTGCCGATAAAACTATTGTTGACCTAACTTTTTTTGTGTCAAAAAGTTCAACATCATATCCTGGTGTGTAATCTGATGCAAGGATGCAATCAATTTGTTCTTGACTTAGCCCCATGCTTTCACAAAATTCTTTAATTCCTTGCAATTGTTTTTTGTCGCTTAATATCATATGCGTTGTTTTCCTTCATGTTTGAGATTATTTTCTTAAATTTTGCTAATTAAAACTTTAAAACCATGTGTTGTGAATTGTTTATATTGCTGAAACGGTCACTTCACCAGATGTTGCCCAAAGTGTTAATGAATTTAATGTGTTTTCTTGGCAAGGCTCACCATAAGCATTTGTGCTTGTGTAAGTTGAGCCCTTGCTCTTGCAATATTCTTCACTTGACCAAATTGTTGTTTTAAGATTGCCAAAAATGTTCATGTTTGCATATTTTGCTAGCCAAGATAATGAGTAATCATCGTTTTGCACTGCTGTGATGTTAACTTTTCCGCTTGTTGTTTTTATTGTGTGTTTTCCAATCACTTTTTCAAATGTTCCATAAATGCTGCAACTGCTTTGCTCATTGTCTTTGTTGATTTCAACAATTCCAAGTTCAACCCCAGAAAAAGTTATTCTTCCGCCTGTTGCTGTTGAAACAATGTCAACTTTTTCCTCTTTGCAACAATTAAGTTCTATTGAACCTTTTGTTTCAACAATTGTTATTTTTGATGCGTGAATTTTTTTCAAATCTAATGAACCTTTTTCACCCTTATAGGTCACATTTCCATAAGACTCATCAATTGTGATCTTTGTGTTTGCATTTTTTGAAATATCAATGTTGTTTAACACTTTTTCAAAACTGATGCTTGTTTTTCCATTTGCAACAATTGACAAAGTGTTTTGCTTTGCAACTTTTCCAATTGTTTTAAAGTTTGAAGTTGTTTCCTTTATTTGAAGCATTGCTGTTCCTGTGATGTTCCCAACATTCATTTTTGCTCCATTTGTGTTGCAAGAAAAATCTCCGTTAACATTGCCAACTGTTACTGTTGAGTTATGGCTTTCTATGTTAAGTTTGCTTAAAGCATCATTTGACACACTTTCAATGTCTTTTAATGTTATTTCATCGCCACCACCAGAAACTTGAATGTCAACATTTGCTTTCAAGTTGTTTTGTGCCACAACTGTTCCCTTTTTGCTCTTTTTAATAATGATATTTCCTGGCTTTTCAATTCCAGATTCAATGTGAGTGTTAACCTTTATGTCTCCCAAATAAACAGCACCACTGCTGCTTTGAATGCTTAAATTATTTAGGCTCATTGTGTTTTCTGCGCCAAACCTAATTGTTCCAGAATTTGTGACAATTTCAACATCTTTGTTGCTAAAAATGTCATAAGTCATGGTAAACAAAAGTTTTGTTCCATTTCTCATCAAAAAGCCCTTTTCTGGCTCTGCCATTTTTATAAAGTATATTTTTTTGTCTGGTCTTAATTCGTCTTTGTAATAAGCGTGCTCTTCATCTTCATTATTAACATCAAAAATTGATTCAGTGCTTGAGTAAGTTGGTCTGTCAACGCTTCCTTTAACAAAACCACGATATGTTCCCTCAATGTTTACCATTATGTCACCACTATCTAAAAGCATGTTTGAAGTTGCGTATCTAAACTCAACATTATAAGCTCCTGTTTCAATTCTAATTATGTCTGCCTTATTCCAAGCTTCTTCTGCTTTTGCATCATCACCTTTTAAAAACTGATAAGAAGATGCGTTAACATCAGACTTTATGTAATGATATCCAAACAATTTAAAACTTGGGAACAAGAACATAGCAGCTGCTGCAATTATCACAACAACAAGAACAACAACAAGTGCTATTAAAATAAATTTCATTATGTGACCAAAAACTCCCATTTTTCACCTCACTTGTTTTAAGTATATAATTAAAACAAAATCAAGTCAACAAAAATTGAAGACTTGATTTATTTTCCAATTATTTTAAAACTGCCTTAATTCTTCTAATTCCAGCAGAACTGCTTTCTTCTTTTATGATCTTAAATGTTCCAAGTTCGCCAGTTCTTTGAGCATGTGGTCCACCACAAATTTCTTTGCTAAACTTGCCCATTGTGTAAACTTTCACTTTGTCACCATATTTTGATTCAAAAATGCCAATTGCCCCACTTTTTTTAGCTTCATCAACTGTCATTTCTTCGCAAGTGATTATTGCATCTTCTTTTATGGCGTTGTTAACATAATCTTCAACGCTTTTTAGCTCTTCTTCTGTCATTTTGTGGTCACAAACAAAATCAAATCTCAAACGCTCTGTTGTGATGTTGCTTCCTCTTTGTTCTGCGGTGTTTCCCAAAACTTTTCTTAGTCCTGCGTGCAAAAGGTG
>CAMPBB010000001.1 GCA_946635125.1 uncultured Clostridia bacterium | reverse complement strand
AACCTATTTAAGTTTTTCAGACAAATCTTTATAGCTTTCCATCTCAAAGCCACAAAAAGTGAAGGCATCAGAAATCTCTTGTGCACTAAGGTCATCTATTTTCACGAAGTCATTTAACCATTTTTTTGTTACTATCATATGTTTTCTCTCCTTACTTTAATTGTTTTAATAGATTTACATCATTTTCATAAAGCTGACGCATGTCATTTATTCCATACTTAATCATTGCAAGCCTCTCAATACCAATGCCTACAGCATATCCAGAATATTTTGTTGTGTCAATATTATGGTTTTTTAAGATGTTTGGGTGAACCATTCCGCACCCAAGCACCTCAATCCAACCGCAGTTTTTGCAAAGAGAGCACCCTTTTCCTCCACATTTTGGGCAAGACGCATCAGCTTCAACAGAAGGTTCTGTGAATGGAAAATATGATGGACGGAGTCTTACCTTTGTTTTTTCTCCTAAAAGGTATTTAATAAACTCTTCAACCGTTCCTTTTAAGTCTGCCATTGAAACATTTTCATCAACCACCAAAATTTCAAATTGATGGAATACTGGTGAGTGTGTTGCATCTTCATCAACCCTATAAGCTGGCCCAGTTGAAACCATCTTAATTGGTGGCTTATATTTTTCCATTGTGTGAATTTGAGTTGCTGATGTGTGAGTTCTTAAAACAATGTCATCAGTTATATAAAAAGTGTCTTGCATATCTCTTGCTGGGTGATCTTTTGGAACATTTAGTGCCTCAAAGCAGTAATAGTCTGTTTCAACATCTGTTCCAACTCTAACGGTAAAACCACGCTTAACAAAGAAATCCATAAGTTCTTTTTGAGTGAGTGTTATTGGGTGAAGTGTTCCAAGTTCATTTTTAACTGGAATTGTTACATCAACCTTTTCATTTTGAAGTTTCTTGTTTAACTCAATTTCATCAAACTCTTTGGCTTTTTCTCTTAATGTTGTGTCAATCTTTTGCCTACATTCATTTAAAATTGAACCAATTTTGGGTTTATCTTCTGCTGGAACATTTTTAAGTTCACGCATTAAAAGGCTTATTTCACCTGTTTTTCCCAAATATTTTGTGTTAATTAAAAACAAGTCTTGTTTTGTTTGGGCTTTTACAATTTCATTTAATGCTTCATTTAAAATTTGTTTTGTTTTTGTTTCCATTTTCTCTCCTTTTAAAAAAGAAAACTCCGCCCCCAAAATTTTAGGACGAAGTTTTTCTCCGTGTTACCACCTAAATTCTTCTCTAACAAAAAATAGAGAACTCATTTTGGCTATGTCGTTGCCAACGCTCTTCCTACTGTTATTTTCAAAAGAGTGCTAGAAAGTGAATTCGCAAAAACTGTCAATGGGCATTCTCACCAACATCCCTCTCTTTTATTGCTTAAGTTTTTGTTACTAGTCTTTCATCATTGCGTTTATTTAAAGTGATAACAATATTTTAGCACAACAATTTTTTTGTGTCAACAATTTTTTCGCTAATCTGGAATTAAGTTCATCATTTCATCTAAGCTATCTGAGTTTAAATATGTGCTTGGAATTTCACCAACCAAAATTGCCTCACAAATTAAAATATGGCTATTAACAGTTATTGACTTTGATGCTGTTGGCAAAATTAGGTCAACATCTGTTTGAATATTTAAGTATATTCTGTGATTTGTTTGGTTAATTCCAGCACTTGTGAATTCGCTTGAAAATTTTGAGTGAATTGTTGGAATTGCCATAATGTGAAAAGTTATTTCAGGTCCAACGCCAACAAAAAGGCTTATTCCAGATAGCGTTCCCAAAGGAATTGAAACACCTTGATTTTTAATAAGGTCCAAGTTTTGACCAGCAACTTTTCCAACTTCCTTTGCAAGTTTGTTAACCATCAAACTCTTAACTTGAATAAAAACAATTTTTCCTTCATCATTTGTTGTTATTTCAATGAGTTCATCGTAAACATTAGACTCATTTATAACTGTTTGAACGGCCGCATTAACTGCCCGTGATGTTGAAGACTTCACTTGTGCTTCACTAGACTTAATCATGATTGGCTTTATGCAGTTAACAAAAAACAGCAAAATTCCAGTTATAATTAAAAACAAGAAAATAAAAAAAATAAGGAATTTGTGTCTAACTTTTAAACCTTTATATTTTTTCATACATTATTATATGTTCTTTTCCACAAAAAGTTACTTCTTTGTTTTGCTTGAAAACAGCAGTGCCATCAAAAATGCCATCGTCACAGCAACGGCAATTCCACCAGCCGTTTCAGTTAAACCACCCGTTAACACTCCCAACAAGCCATTTGTTTTTCCGCCCTCAATTGCACCTTTTGCTAGGCTGTAACCAAACCCCATAATTGGAACAGTAACACCACTTCCAGCAAATTGTTTTAATGGTTCAAAAGCACCAACAACCTCCAAAAACACTCCCATAATCAAAAAAGTGACCAAAATTCTTGCACTTGTCATTTGAGTTGTTATCACCAAAACTTGTCCAAGCATACAAATAAAACCGCCAATTAGGAAAACTTTTAAATACATTAAAACATCAAACATTTTTTCCCTCCAACTCAATTAAATGAGCAATGCATGGAATGCTGTCACCCTGCTGGCTTGAAATAGTGCTCATCAAAGCACCTGTTGCCACAACCAAAACTTTTTTAAGGCTTCCTTCTTTTAGCCTTTTTATCACATAAGAACTTAAAATGCTTGCAACACAGCCACAGCCACTTCCCCCTTGAAAAACCTTTTGGTCATTTGAAAACATCATCTGTCCGCAATCACCATAATTGCTTTCAAGTTTATAGCCCCTATATTCCATAAGGTCACGCAAAATCTCACTGCCAAGTTTACCCAAATCCCCAGTTAAAATAAGGTCATAATCATTTGGTTTTGTTTTTGTGTCCTCAAAAAATGTGTAAAGCGTTTCAAGGGCTGCTGGTGCCATTGCTCCTCCCATGTTGTTAACATCACAAACATTCCAGTCAACAACCTTTCCAATTGTTGCTCTAGTGATTTTAACATCGCATTTTTTGTTAGATAAAATTGTTGCACCAGCACCAGTAACAGTCCACTGTGAAGTTGGTGGACGCTGAGTTCCAAGTTCTAATGGATAACGAAATTGCTTTTCAGCCGTTGAAAAGTGGCTTCCAGTCACGCAAACAGCGTTTTTAAAGCCATTTCCATCAATCAAAGAAGCCCCAACAATCAAACTTTCAACCATAGTTGAACAAGCACCAAAAACACCCAAAAAAGGGGCTTGGAGTTCTCTTGCCATGAAATTTGATGAAATTATTTGATTCATAAGGTCTCCACCAATTAAAACATCAACATCTGTTGTTTGAAGTTTTGCTTCCTTCAAGCTTTCAAGCACTGCTGATAAAAACATTTTTCTCTCTGCTTTTTCATAACTATCTTGCCCAAACAAATCGTCGCTCAAAATTTGATGAAAAAACTTTGCAAAATTGCCTTTACCTTCTTTGGGCCCAACAATTGAGTAACTAGACAAAACGCCAGGTTTATGCTCAAAAACAATTGTTTGCTTTCCAATTTTTCTCATTATTTTCTCCTTAAAAAATTAAAAATATAAGTCCAGCAACAATGCTTGCAATCACTCCACAAACAATAACTGGTCCCGCAATCTTAAACATGTTGGCACATAGCCCAAAAATCATTCCCTCCCTTTTAAATTCAAGTGCAGGGCTTGTTATTGAGTTTGAAAAGCCTGTTATTGGAACAATTGACCCCGCACCAGCAAAAGCACCAATTTTGTCATAAATTCCAAACCCAGTTAAAATGGATGCAATAACAATTAAGATAACACTTTCCCAAACAGATGCAACACTTGATTCCATGTTTGGAATAAGCATTAAAAGGTCTTTTATCACTTCTCCCAAAAGGCAAATAATGCCACCAACCACAAAAGCATTAAATAGTGTTGGCCAAGGCTTTGTTTTTGGTATTTTGGATTTTAGATATTCATTATATCTCTTATCACGCTCAAAACTTTCCATAATTTCCCCCTTAAAAACAAAGATTGACCAAAATAAGAAAAAAATACACAAATCAAACTTTTAACACAAAAAAATAAATATTTTACCACTTTTTGCAGAAAATAACACAAGTTTAAAAAAGGAGAATTATTTATGAAAAAAACAAAAAACATTTTGGCAATTGCCACTTTAAGCACAATTGGGCTTGGTGCATTAACATTAGCCACCCCACAAACGGTTGAGGCTCAAACAGATATTTTTAGCACTCTTGACAGAATCGAAAGCTATGCAAACATGACATACGATTTTCAAAATCCAGAAAACATGTTTTTGAATGATGACTATTATTTGTTTTATGATGGAACAAATTATATGTTAAATAACACCCGTTCATATGTGTTTTATGGTGGCTTCAGCCTACCTCAGCAAAATCAAGAAAATAACAGCGAATTAAGGAACAACTCTTCGCAAAATGAGAATAACAATGAGTATTATGTTTTGCATAATACCCCAGACACTTTAAACAATAATATAGCCCAGGGCAAAGAAACCTACTCTAATGAAAACAACACAACAAACAATGGATTTACCTCATCAAAACAAAACTTTGGCAACGCTTCCAACACAACAAAGGAAAATTTAAACACAGAAGAAACAAACTCTTCACAACAACCAACAAACTCTTTTGACTCTACTCAAGATAAGTTAAATTCCACAATAACAAAAAATCAAAACAATGATGAGCAAAACAACACAAATCAAAATAACAATTTAAGTTCTTTTGAACCAAACACTCCTATAACACAAAACATAACAGCCATAAATGGCAATTTAACACAAAATATTGAGTTATTAAAACAAAACATAACATCAAACCAAACAAACCAAAAAACTAGTGAAATCACAAACTATGAAAAAGCACTTAATCGCTTTGCAAATTCTTTGGACAGAAATCAACAAGAACTTATGTTTGACTTAAATAAGATGTATTTTAACAAAAACACACAAAACATGAACGATAGTGCAGAAAGCCTTTGCCTTAAAGCAACTTTAAAGTCAAGAATTGTGATTTTGGAGTGTTGCAACGAAGCGATAACAAAACTTAACAACCTATACGCCACTCCAACAACGCAAAATAATCAATCAAACAGTGGAGAAACAACAAGCGCAAATAGCCAAAACTCAAACACAACAAACACTCAAAATTTTAATAATAGCACATCAAGCACAAGTCAAAACACGAACACGCCAAATAATGCAGAGTTATCACAAAACACAAATAACAACCAGACAAGAACAGAACTTCAAACTCCACAAACAAGGCAAACAAGTGCTTATTATTCTGACCTAACTCCAAAGGCAGAACCTCAAATAACCGAGGAATCTCGTGAAAAATGTTCAAATCATAATTAAGATAAAAAAAATTTTAAAAATAAAAGAGTGTGCACAAAACACCCTCTTTTTTGTTTCATATTTTTAACAAAAGCCTTAAAATACTTGACAATAATATATACATATATATATAATTATTGTGTTAATATTTTTTAGGGAGAAAAAACTATGGCAATTTTAAAAGAAAAATTAGGAACAAAAAAGGAAAAACCAATTAAAAACGATGTTTACAATGGAAGAATTTACGCAACAAATGACAATAATGGACTAAATTTACACTTTGAATACAACTATGATAAAAAGCAATATGATTATGATATTTCAAAAACAGAAAATTATGACGCTTCTTTGGTTGTTAACACTCACTCACTTTTTAATGGAACAAACAAAAACATGTTAGAACAATTCAACATGATTTTAAAAGCATCTCAATCACCTGCCCTTGCAATCAAAACAGAAGAAACAATGAATAATGTTATAAATTACATTATGAACCACAGAAACAATGTTTTTCATTACACTGATGACTCTGTTCGCATTTACACACTTAACGAAAGGGGTCAATATAAAACAAATCAAATAGGTGGAATTACAGGAAAATTTGAAGGTATTGCCGCAAGATTTTTGGTTGAAGAAAAAAAGAATGAAGAACAAACACGCGGGAAATAATGCAATTTAACATATTTCTTAAATTAAAAAGATGGTTTATATTAACCATCTTTTTGTTATGCTTTGAATGATGTTAAAATAACTTTGCTCTTGAATATTTTCAGTTGTAATAACTCCAACTGTTTTAAAAAGTTCGCCATTTTTAAAGATTTTTATTTCTCCAACTTTACAGCCTTTTTCAATTGGTGCACAAAGATTTTTGTATGCTTCAAATTTTGCTTCAAATTCGGCATTTTCACCTTTTTTCACAACCACTGTGCAGTCAGTTTCGGCATGTAAACTAAGTTCTTTGTTTTTTGACTTTGAAATGGTTATTTCATCGCCAAAGTTTTGCGATTTATCCACAAGTTTTTTTACCTCAAAATTGTTAAATCCATAATCAAGCATCTCTTTTGTTGTGTTAAATCTTGTTTTGCTACTATCCGCACCTAAAACAACAGAAATTAACCTAAAATCATCTTTTTTAGCAGTTGCACACAAGCAAAATCCTGCTTCATTTGTGTAACCCGTTTTTCCTCCATCACAAAACTCATATTGCTTTAAAAGTTTGTTTGTGTTTGCCATGCCAGTTATTCTTCCCTTTGGATGTGAAAAATATTCCATCCAAATTCCAGAAAGTTTTAAGTATAATGGGTGTTTTAACACTTCTCTCATAACAACGGCAACATCATAGGCAGAACTATATTGCATTGGTGCTGGAAGCCCCGTTGCACTGTTATAATGTGTGTTTTGAAGATTTAACTGAGCCGCCCTTTTGTTCATCTCTTCAACAAAGTTCTTTTCACTTCCAGAAATTGTTTCAGCAAGCAAAACACTTGAATCGTTGGCTGAACTAATGATAACGCTTTTTAAAAGGTCTAAAACCTTGTATTCTCCACCCTCTTCCAAAAAGACCTGTGAGCCACCCATTTGTGCTGCTGTTTTGCTTGCAATAATAGTTTGGTCCAATGTTAACTTTTGTTCATCCAATTTTTCAAGAGTTAGCAAAATTGTCATAAGTTTTGTCACACTTGCAATTGCAAGTTTTTGGTGTGAATTATTTTCTTGAAGAACTTCACCACTTTCACTTTCAATTAAAATGCTTGACTTAACACCTTCTTCTTGCAATGCAGCAACATTAGAGCTTGGAACGAAAAAACAAAGCATAAGCCCAAGAAGCAACATTGCAACCATATTTTTTGCTTTTACCATAACTTTTTCTCCTTTTTTGTTATGTTAAGCAAAAAATGCTTTTTTATTCTTAAACATTAAACTTTTATAAGCAAAGCAAGCGTTATGTGTGGCATCAAAATTGCTTCAAGCAAAAAGCAAAGTAAGGCAGCGCACATAACAAAAAGTAAAGCCCCCTTGTTTTCTGCAAAAAATTGCACGCTAAACACCCCATAACCCATTTGTTTTTGCCTTATTGAACACAAAAGGCTAACGGACGCAACAACTGAAATAAGCACAAGACACACAATGTTTATTGGAAGATATAGAAAAACAACATCAACAACCCCACCTATTTTAAATAAGGAAATTAAAATCGAGGAGTTTATGCCAACCAAGAAGGAGTGATATAAGACAATAAAAAAGTTAACAAAACTCAAAATTGGTTTAAAACACAAACAAAAAATAAGCAACACAAGCCCCAAAAACCCAAAAAATCTAGAAAAAAACAATGCTGGTGCCCCAATCTTTTTACTGATAAAACTAACAAAAGTGGCGTCTGGCATATCTGATATTGAAAAATTTTCCGCTTTGTTAAACCCAATAACAAAACCTAAAACAAGCCCTAATATTATTATTGCAAAAAAAGTTATATAACCCCACTTATAATCAAAAAAATGGCTGGCAATGGCATACTTAAAAGTGCCACAACGGCGTTTTGTTAATTTTTTAAACATATAATAAATTATGTTTTTTTATTTTCATTTATTCAAAATTATGTTAATTGTTTTAAGTGCAAAAATCAAAATAACCACACAAAAGTTCAAGCACTGTGTTTGTTGTTGGCATAGACTTAAAAAACTCTTCACAAATTCCAGTCTTTTCACTCATTCCTTTTGCCCCAACCCTGTTTATTGACTGCAAAATTGTTAACCTAATTAGCCGTTCAACATTTTTTGCACTAGTGTTATGTTTTTGTGCAACTTTTTCATAAATCTTGCCCATTGGCATTTTTTTGCAATCACCTAAATAGCAGCAAAATTTTAAACAATCTTTCAAGAAAGTGTAACCACGATATTTTGGCAAAAAGCCAAGAGAAATTAACTTGTTATCTATGTTGAAAATGTTAAATGGTTCTTTTGTTTTCTCTATAACGCCTTCGATTGACATTTTAAGGCGTGCCAAAAAATCTCGTTTGTATGTTATGTCTTTTTCTTTTTCCTCATCAAGTTTTAAAAAGAAAACCCCATTAAAAAGCGTTTTTAACAGAAATTCATCAGCAATAATTTCATCAATGCTTTTGTTCCTTGTTTTTAAAATAACAATTTTCGCCTTTTTAAGAATAATCGTTGAAATAAGTGTTCCAATGTTGTTTACCGTTTCAATATAAAAATTGTTTTTCTTTAAGATATATGAAATATCATAGTCAATAAAGCAGTTTTGTTCATGATAAAATATTGCGTTCACAAAGTTGCTCCTTTTTGGTGTTTTTTGTATATTAACACGAATTATTAACATGAGTCAACATTTTTTGACAATATTTTAAAATATTTTACAAAATTATACAAAAATATATATTTTTTAACAAAATTCCTACATCATCCAATCAATATAAACACCAAAACCTTTTGTGGAATCATTGGTGAAAACATGCGTTACAGCCCCAACCAGTTTACCATTTTGAACAATTGGACTCCCGCTCATTCCTTGAACAATTCCACCAGTTTTGCTGATTAAATCTTTGTCAACAACTTTAAACACCAAACTTTTGTCGTTAGACACATTTTGGTAGTTCGTTTTAATTATTTCAATGTCATACTCTTCCACTTTTCCATCTGTTAAAGAACAATAAATTGTTGCTTTCCCTGGTTTTATGGTTTTTCTGCCACCAACATCAACAAGTTTGATGTTTTCAATAAAAGAATAATCGTTAATTGTGCCAAAAACGCCATGTTCACTGTTTTTTAAAGCATCACCATATGCCTTTGAGCGAGACATCACACCTTTAAGTTCTCCTGGAACTCCTTTCTTCCCTTTAACAATGCCAAACACATTGCATGAATAAACTTTTCCGCCTTGAACCTCAACTGGCTTTGTGCGTTGTTTTAACATTGGATGCCCCAAAGAACCAAAGTAACCCGTGTTTGGGTTTACATATGTGAGAGTCCCAACTCCACTAATTTCGTTTTTAACCCAAACACCCAAAACATATTTTTGTGTGAGCAAATCAAAAAAAGGGTTTATGTTCATTGTCATTTCGTTTCCATCTCTAATAATTGTTAACAAAACGCTTTCTTTTCCACCATCCTTTAAAAGATTTTTAACATCCAAATTTGAGTTAACAGTTTGATTGTTGATTGCAATGATTATGTCATTTGGCTTTAAATAATCACAATAATCAGCACACGCCATCACCAAAAGTCCCCTTGTTTGACAACTAATTCCAATTGTTTGTCCGCCCAAAATAACTTGGTTTGTTCTTTGAGTTTGACCCAAACAAAAAAATTGGGAATTTGTTTGCTGACTTGAAAACGAACACAAAAAACTCACAAAAAGCAAAAGAAACAACATTGTTTTTTTTAAAACTTTAAACATAAAAAGACCATACTCCCATGTTGTATAGTCTTTTTTATTTTTTAATAATTATGTATTTAAGCACAAATTTGCGTTGCTTTTTGTTTTAGTTCTTGGGCGTAACTATATGCAAACTTTTCACTAATGCCACCAGCAAGCCTTGCAATCTCCAACAATTTTTCATTTTCGCCAAGTTTAACAATGTTTGAAACTGTTCTTTCATTTGAAGATGTTTTAAACACTTTAAAGTGCTCATCCGCCATAACACCAATGCTTGCCAAGTGAGTTACAACAATAACCTGAGAATTTTTTGCAATCTTTTTTAGTTTTGCTCCAACAAAAAAACCCACTTCTCCGCCAATTCCGTTGTCAATTTCATCAAAAATCATTGTGCCTGTTCCATTATTGTTGCCCATAACAGCCTTAAAAGCGAGCATAAATCTCGACATTTCTCCACCAGAAATAACACTTGTTAATGGCTTTAATGGCTCACCTTTGTTTGCTGAAAACAAAAATCTAACCCCATCAGTGCCATTTTTTGTAAAACTGTTAAGACTTACAAAATCAACCAAAATTTGAGCGTTTTTCATTCCAAGCTGACTTAGTTCATCTTTCATGTTTTGTTCAAAAATTTTGGCGTTTTCATGCCTTGCTTTGCTGATTTGATTTGCAAGAAGCCTTGCCTTTTCTGTTAACTCCTCTTTTTGCTTTTCAAGCTTTTGGCACTCAAAATCACTGTTTTGCAAAAATTCAAGTTTTTTGCTTGCTTCATCCATGTATGTTATTGCACTTTCAATGCTTCCACCATATTTTCTTTTAATGTTTTTTAAAATTGCAAGTCTGTCTTCAACCATTTCACATTCTTCTTCACTAAATGAATAACTTTCCATGATAGACATCAAACTTTCTTTTATGTCTTCAAGTTCAATTTGAACAGATTCCAGCCTTGAATATGCGTTTTCAATCTCTTTTTCTTCCAAAGTAGCTGAAAGCAAGCTCTTTGCCGATGTTTTAAGTCCACTCAAAATTGAAAAATTGTCATCGCCTTCCAAAATTGATGTTGCACCTGTTATCGCTTCACAAACTTTTTGCGTGTTTTTAAACCTTTTTTGTTTTTCCAAAAGTTCTTCTTCTTCATTTATTGAAAGGCTGGCATCATTTAACTCTTTGAGTTCGAACTCCAAAATGTCAATTTCTCTTTGCCTTTTCCCTTCATCTCCCCCAAATTCACAAAGTTTTTTGTTTATTTCATCAATTTGACTTAAAATATCTTGATAAGCATCAAGGCCTTCTGGTCTTTTTATGGAATCAATAAAATCAATGTGACTTTGCTCGTTTAAAAGAGTTTGGTGTTGGTGTTGCCCATAAATATCCACCAAAGCTCTTGTTAACTTTTTAAGCATTGCAACTGTTATGATTGAACCATTAACTCTTGTTTCACTTTTTCCATCAGCCTTAATTTTTCTGGAAATTAAAAGTTCATCACAACATTCAATTCCAAGTTCATCACAAACACTTTTAACTTTTTCATCAACAGAAAAAATTCCTTCCACCAATGCATAATCTGCCCCAAACCTCACAAAAGCCTTGTCTATTTTCTCTCCAATCAAAAAACTTATGGCATTCATCAAAATTGACTTACCAGACCCAGTTTCCCCACTAAAAACAATTAAGTTTTCACCAAGATTTATTGATAATTCCTCAATTAAAGCAAAATTCTTAACTCTTAGATTTGTTAACATAAATTCCACCTCAAACATTTGTTCTAATTTTATTATAGAACAAATGAACAAAAAAAGCAACCAATTTTTCATGGTTGCTTAAATTTTTTTTTAATTTTAACTTTCAAGGATTTCTGAAAGCCTTGCGCTTATTTTTGAAACAAAGTTTTGGTCATCAACAATCACCATAACAGTGTCTTCACCATAAACACACCCCATAACATGTTCAATGCCAAGCCTATCCACAAAGTTTGAAACTGCCCCTGCTGTTCCCTTGATTGTTTTAATAACAACAAGATTTGAAACAAACTTGACCCACATCACAGCTTCTCTAAAAATGTTTGCAGACCTGTTTGTGCTGGCGTTGTCTCCACTGCCAACAAAAGCGTAGCGATATTTTTTTGTTTCCCCAACAATTTTAATTAAGCCAAGTTCTTTTATGTCTCTTGACACAGTTGCCTGTGTTACATCAAAACCCGCCTGACACAATGAAGACACAAGTTCTTCTTGCGTTTCAATTTCGTTGTTTGTTATGATTTCAATAATCTTGGATTGTCTTAGTGACCTTGCCATTTTCAAATCTCCGTTTCTATGTATATTTTCTATTATACATGAAAATTTATAATTATGCAATAGATTTATGCATAATTATTCAAAAATTTATAAAATGGCTAAAATGCCTTATTTTAGGGCTTTTTGGCGTGTGTGCTTTTAATTTTTTTCTTATTTCTACCAAAAGTAGACATAATTTTTCCAACAAAAAGCAGAATTTTTGTTGAACAAGTTAGAGCAAAATTTTTTCCTAACGCCTTCCCCAAAACAGTTAACGCTGCAATTATGGAACTAACAAATGTTGATAAAAACGCCCCACTAATGCTTGGAAGTTCTTTAATTAAAATTATTGAAATTGCAACACCACTTGCTCCACTAACAATACTGCAAATATCTCCCACAACATCTGTGCAAATTGAAGAAACTCTGTCGGCATTTTTCACAAGTTTGATTGCTTGCTCAACTCCCCTATTCTGTTTCTTCATCCTAAGTTCCAAAAAAGGCTTAATGTTGCTAGCTGCAACTGCAACACCAACAACATCAAAAAACACACTAACAAAAATTAAAACCAAAACCAAAAACAAAGCCAGTGATAATTTTGCGTTAATTAAAAGAAGCTGAGATATGATTGAAAACACAAAACACAAAAGAAGAGAAATGAAAAAAATTTCCACATACCAAATGCCGGACTTAAACTTTCCCCTCTTTTCTTTCATCACATTAACTTTTATGCTGTTAACATCACTTTCATCCATACATTATTATATTATATGATAAAGAGTGTTTAGCACCATTAAAGCGGTTTTTCTGTTAATTTTTCAATTTCTTTTGTTAAAACTGTTATCTTTCCTTTGCTCTTTTGAAGCATTTCATAACTTTCTTTTGAAATTTTGCAAGCATCTTCAAACGACTTGTTCATTTCTTCAAGTGTTAGTTTCCCACTTTCCATTTGTTTTAATATCTCTTCAAGTTTCTTAACATTTTCTTCAAAAGTCATCACATTTTCTCCTTGTTTGTTATTTTTGCCATAAGACTACCATCAATTAGCCTTAATTTAATTTCATCATCAATTTTTATGTCATCAACACTCAAAACTCTTTTTCCACCATTTTCAGCAGTTAAGTAACCCCTTTTAATGATTGAGAGCGGATTGTTTAATTCAATTTTGCTTGTGAGCAAATTTAAGTTTTGCTCTTTTGCCTGCACCAGTTTTTCTGGAACATGAACAAATGACGACAAAATTTTATCTAACGGCTTTTGCTTTTCAACAAGCATCTTTTCTATTAAAACTGAAATCTTTGAAAAAGTGTTTAAAAACGAATCCAAACAATCTTGAAGTTTATCATCAAACCTAAATTCAATTTTTTGAATAACTTCCTCAAATCTTTCAATTAAAACGCCCATGTCAACTGACACAATTTCAGCTGCTGCTGATGGTGTTGGAGCTCGAAGGTCAGAAACAAAATCGGCAATTGTGAAGTCTGTTTCATGGCCAACCGCTGAAATAACCGGCTTGTGTGCGGCAAAAATTGCCCTTGCAACAACCTCTGTGTTAAATGGGCTTAAATCTTCAAGCGAACCGCCCCCACGAGCAACAATAATAAGGTCAACATCTGTTTGGTCCAAAGCGTAAATTCCATCACAAATTGTTTGCTCCGCCCCAATGCCCTGAACTTTTGCAGGATATAGCAAAATGTTAAGCATTGGGTTTCTTCTGTGGCTAACATCAATAATGTCTTGAATAACAGCACCAGTCTGCGAAGTGACAACACCAATTTTGGTTATGTGTTTTGGAAGTGTTTTCTTGTTTTTCTCGTCAAACAGCCCTTCCTTTTCAAGTTTTTGTTTCATCTCCAAAAACTGCTGATATAAAAGCCCTAATCCATATGCTTTTATTTCTCTTGCAACAAAACTAAGTCTTCCACCCTTAGCGTAATAATTTGGAGAGCCAACAACAATCACCATGTCACCCTCTTTTGGAATGTATGGAAAGTCATCAATTCCAAAGCAAACACAAGGAAGCAAACTTTCACTGTCTTTAATGTTAAAATAAGCCGTTCCCCTTGAAACAGAAAAGCCTGAAACTTCGCCATAAATGGAAATATTGTGAAGAATTTCTTCACTTGCAAAAATTTGTTTTATATATGTTGAATATTCAGTGACACTAATTATGTTCTCACTCATATTTTCTTCATAACTCCCGACAAAACACCATTAACAAACTTAGGGCTTTTTTCAATTCCATATTTTTTTGATATTTCCAAAGCCTCATTTATAACAACTTTTTTTGGTGTGCTTGAATAAAGCATTTCATATAAAGCAATTAAAAGAACAGTTTTGTCTGCTTTGTTTAACTGACTTAATGTGTAATCTTTTAAAGAAGAACTTAAAACATCCAACAGTTTTTCTTTGTTGTTTTGAACACCTTCACAAATTTCTATTGCAAATTTTTTGTCTTCTTCGTCAAGTTTCCACTCTTCTTGCATTTCATTAAGGGCCACACTATAATCAAACTTCTCATCAAAATTCATTCCAAACAAAACTTGATAAGCCTTTTCTCTTGCAATTTTTCTGCTCATAAAATCTCCTTTTAAAGAAAATAAACCCTCCAAAAATTAGAGGGAATATTTTTATTTCTTCTCTGCCGTGAAATCAACGCCCATAACCCTAACATTTATGGAACGAATTGGCATGTTCATCATTGATATAATTCCACTTTTAACATTTTCTTGAACTCTAAAAGCAACATCAGAAACATTATAGTTTGAAAATATGTTTAAGTAAACATCAACAACAAGTCCATCTTTTGTGTTTAAAACTTCAACACCTTCATAATAGTTCTTTGAAAACATTTTTTTCATAAAACTACCCTTAAAGTTTGAACACAAAGAACTAACCCCACTAATCTCTTTTGCTGCCAAGTTGATGATTGATAACAAAATTTTTTTGTTGTATGTGACAAGACCATCGCTTGCTGTTGTTTGTGTTTTATAGTTCATAAATGTTTTATCCCCTTTTTTCTTATAAGAAAAGTATAGCATATATTTTTTTTAAGTGCAACTATTCAACGGGAATAATTTTAATATTATCAATAGATTTTGATGTTTGTTCTTCAACAACTTCAACAATTTGAGCAACTTGTTGGTCACTTAACTCACTAGACTTAACCATCACATTAACATAGTTATCAGTGAATGAAACAACGGCATCATTAAAACCTTTCGCCATAATATAGCTTTCCAAAACAAGTTCTTGTTCTTTTTTGGCTGCCAGCACAGAAAGCCCTTTTTCTGCATCTTTTTTGGCTTCTTCGGTTGAATTTTCACTTTCTAAAATTGCTTGATAATATAAAGCTTGTTGTTCCCTTGATGTGTTACGGTCAATCCTGTAACTTTCAAAAAAACTTTGAGTTGTCACTTCCCCTTGTGTTGATGTTGTTGAAACCGCCTGTTTGTTTAGCGTTAAATTTAAAAATCCAGTTAAAACAAGAAGAGCAACCATTGAGCATAAAACAATTATTTTCTTTTTCTTTGTAAACATTTTTTATTCTCCTTTTATTTTAATTTCCTGCAAAAATTTCAACTTGACTTGAATCAACTTTTAAAAGTGCTTGAACTGCTTTTAATAAGTCAAGTTTAACCTTAACATTATTTGCCCCTTGAGCAACAACAATCACCCCTTTTATTTCTGGCAATATTTCCATCAAGACTATTGGATTTGTTGAACCATTTTCGTTAATTAAAACTGGTTCTGTGCTAACTGTTGTGGTTTCTGTTGAGTTTTGAGTTCCATTTGAAGATGTGTTGTTTGTTTTGCTTGTTTTTTCATCAGTTTGTTTGGCAAGAACAAGTTCTTTGACTCCATCAAAAGTTAAAAGCACCTTAACACTGCCAGCACCACTAATTTTTGAAAGTGCTCCTTCAAGCCTTTCTTCAAGTTTTGCAGCATATTCAAAAGTTGATGAATTTGATGATGAAACAGCAGTTTGGTTTGAAGTCTTCTTTCCTGGCTTAAAATCAGCAAAAACAATAAATAAAACCAAAACAGCCAAAATTCCAACAACAATAAACTCAATGTGCTTAATTTTTTTTAGTTTTTGAAAAAATTTTAACTTGTTCAAAAAGTTTAATTTAAACATTAAAAACCACCCGTTCTTCGTCCACCCCAGTATTTTTTATAAGCAAACTTTTTATAGCCTCAATTTCATTTATATGCTCCAAATTTGTGTTTAGAACCAAACCACTTAAATCGACAAAAATATAGTTAATTTTCATGTTCCCATTTTCAAAATCTGCCCACACTTCCACACCAGCACCAACAAAGCCTTCATCACTTAACACTTTTTCCAAATTCTTTTCAAGGGTTAGTTTTTGTTGAGACGAAAAAACTTCTTTGTAATTTTCGTTAAAAGTTATTGTTTCATCTAAAAATGATGTTAGGTCAATCTTGCTTTTTAAAAGTTTTGGAAGCGGACTTACAATCACAAAAACCAAAATCAAACTTGTCACGCTTTTTATATAGCCATGCAGTTTTGAATTCTCTAACAACAAATTTAGAATTGAAGACAAAATCACAACACCAACAACAGATAATAAATACACCGACAAACCATTCATTTACAACCTCACAAAACATTTGCCGAACACAAAAACAGGCCAATTGTTAACACATACATAAAAGAAATTGCCAAAAAAATCATCAACAAAAGTCCCAAAAGCCGTGAAAGTTCATGCAAAAAGTTTGATATTCCTTGCTCGCCCACTGGTTCCAAAATTGCCGAAGAAAGTTTTAATATTAAAGACAAAACAGCAATTTGGACAAGCGGTTCCACAAGGCAAGCAAGAAGCAAAAAAATTCCACCAACACCAACAGCGTTTTTGATGAGTATGCTTCCAGCTGCCGCAACATTAAAGCCATCCGACAAATATCCCCCAAGAATTGGAACATAACTTTTTAAAGCAAATTTTGCTGCTCTTATGCTCACTCCATCAACACTTGATGCAACAATGCCTTGAACCCCTAAAATCGCTAAAAAAACACCAAAAGTTAAGCTTGCAATCCACTTGATTAAAGTTCGGAAAAAATCAATCATTTTGTTTAATTTTATGCTGCTTGAAAAATGTGCAATAACAGTTAAAACAAACATAAAAACAAAAAGTGGCATTATCACATACAAAAATATTGAAACAACAACTTGAGA